>JBLRWT010000335.1:0-3388 GCA_047921095.1 Wenzhouxiangella sp.
GGTTGTGGCCGGAACCACGGACGAAATAGGCGCCCCGGGGATGCGAGCCGGGCAGGGTGCGGGCGGCGATGCCGTCGCCGTCGACATCCAGGAACCGGTAGTACTTTTCCATGTTCTGCAGCTGCTCGGCGTCGAGCACCTTGCCGCGGTCGGGCTGAAACTTGTCGTCCCAGGTCAGCTCCGGCACCATCCAGTCGTTCATGCCGATGTCGAGATCCGACAGCACGAAGACCGGCGTCTGCAGGCGCTCGGCCAGGTCAAAGGCCTGGACCGACAGCTCGAAGCATTCGCCCGGATCGGCCGGCAGCAATACCGGGTGGCGGGTATCGCCGTGGGAGGCATAGGCTGCGGCCATGATGTCGCACTGCTGGGTGCGAGTCGGCATGCCGGTCGACGGGCCGACGCGCTGAATATCGAAGAACACGGCCGGGATCTCGGTGTAATAAGCAAAACCGATGAACTCACCCATCAAGGATATGCCCGGTCCGGAGGTCGGAGTGAACGCGCGCGCCCCCGCCCAGCCGGCGCCGATCACCATGCCGGCCGCGGCCAGTTCGTCTTCGGCCTGGACGATGCAGTAACGGTTCTCGCCGGTGTCCGGGTCACGCCGGAACTGATGGCAGTAGCCTTCGAAGGCATCCATCAGCGAAGTCGATGGCGTGATCGGATACCAGGCCCCGACCGTGGCCCCGGCATACAGGCAGCCCAGGGCCGCTGCCGCATTGCCTTCGATCAGGATCTTGCCCCTGGTGCCGTCCATTGGCTCGGCGTGAACCGGCAACGGGCAATCGTAATGCTTGAGTGCATGGTCGTAGCCCAGCGAAATGGCCTGGAAGTTGGAGTCGATCAGCTTCGGCTTGGCGGCGAAGGTTTCTTCGAGCAGGGTCCGGACGATGGCGCGGTCAATGTTCATCAATGCACACAACGCGCCGACATAGGCGATGTTCTTCATCAGGATGCGCACCCGGGCCGGGCCGAAGTTTTCGTTGGCCATTTGCGCCAGCGGTATGCCGATGATGTGGATGTCATCCCTGGCCAGCTGCTTCGCCCGCGGCCAGCTCGAATCGTAGATCAGGTAGCCGCCTGGGCTGACTTCGGCCAGGTCCCTGGCATAAGTCTGCGCGTTCATCGCGACCATGACATCGACCCGGCCGGTGCGTGCGTTGTACCCGTCCTTGCTGGCCCGCACTTCATACCAGGTCGGCAGCCCCTGAATGTTGGACGGGAACAGGTTCTTGCCGGTTACCGGAATGCCCATCCTGAACAAGGCCTTCATCAGCAGGCTATTGGCGCTGGCCGAACCGGTGCCATTGACCGTGCCGATCTTGATGACGAAATCGTTGATTCGTCGGGTGGTTCTGGTTGACTGACTCACAAGCATCCTTCCCTTTTCGCTGAGGCAGCTACCGTCTGATGGACCGTTGCCGGTTCTTCGCAAGGCGTCCAGGCAAAAAATGAGGAAACGCTCGCGCAGAGACCCAGAGGCGCAGAGGAACGTAAAATCCTCAAATTCACTTCTCCTCCGCGTCCCTGCGTCTCCGCGCGATTGGGTTTGAATCTGTTTGATCTGAGAATTTGCCGAATCAGGTTCATGCCGT
This sequence comes from Wenzhouxiangella sp., assembly GCA_047921095.1. Lineage (GTDB taxonomy): Bacteria > Pseudomonadota > Gammaproteobacteria > Xanthomonadales > Wenzhouxiangellaceae > Wenzhouxiangella. Next base: position 1,599 of record JBLRWT010000335.1, read on the forward strand.
TTTTCCGATCTTGCATGGCGTGACGTCATGGTCGCGCGCATAGGCCATGCGGAGAATGGATTTCTGCATGTCCCAGGCGGCCGTTGGGCAGCGCTCGGCACACAGGCCGCAGTGGACGCAGACGTTCTCGTCCTTGACCATGACCCGTCCGGTCTGCTTCAGGTCGCCGGAGACGAACAGGGGCTGGTCAAGGTTTTCCGCCGGCGCGGTCAGCCGGGTGCGCAGCTCATCTTCCGGTGCGTTTTCGACCATGGTCAGGCACTGGGTCGGGCAGATATCGACGCAGGCGTCGCACTCGATGCAAAGATCATCGGTGAACACGGTCTGGATATCGCAATTGAGGCAGCGTTCCACCTCGCAGGCGGTCTGTTCGGCGTTGAAGCCCAGTTCGACTTCGGTCCCGAGGGCCTTGAAGCGTTCGCTCAGCGGTACGTGTTCCATCTTGCGGCGGGCGGCCGGCTCGAAGGCATTGGAGTAGCTCCACTCGTGGATGCCCATCTTGCGCGAGCTTAAGTTCATGGTGTCGGGCAGCCGCTCATCAACGGATTTCTGGTGCACGAAGTTGTGGATCGAGATGGCGGCCTGGTGCCCATGCTCGACTGCCCAGATGATGTTTTCGGGCCCAAAGGCCGCGTCGCCACCGAAAAACACGCCGGGCAGGGCAGACTGGTATGTTGTCCGGTCAACGACCGGCTCGTCCCATTGGTTGAATTCGATGCCGATATCCCGCTCGATCCAGGGAAACGACGTTTCCTGGCCAATGGCGAGGATGACGTCATCGGCTTCGAGAAAGGTTTCTTCGATGACCCGGGTGGCGGTGATCTTGCCGTCTTCGATGTCATATTCCATGACCTCGAAAATCATGCCCTTGAGTTGGCCATCCTCGACCACGAACGACTTGGGAGAATGGTTGATGACGATCTCGACCTGCTCTTCCTCGGCGTCTTCCAGTTCCCAGTCCGATGCCTTGAAGAAGCCACGGGGCTTGCGTGCCATGACCTTGACGTCTTCGGCGCCCAGGCGCAGGCTGGTGCGGCAGCAATCCATGGCGGTGTTGCCGACGCCAATGATCAGCACTTTCCTGCCGATCTTGTCGATATGGGAAAACGCCACCGATTCGAGCCACTCGATGCCGATATGGATATTGGCCGCGCCCGCCTGGCGGCCGGGGATGTCCAGTTCCTTGCCCTTGGGAGCGCCGGAGCCGATGAACACGGCGTCATAGCCTTCGGCCAGCAGGGCTTTCAGACTGTCGATGCGGGTATTGAGGCGCAGGTCCACGCCCATGTCGGTGATGTAGCCAATCTCTTCATCGAGTACGACAGGCGGCAGGCGAAAGGCCGGAATGTTGGAGCGCATCAGCCCGCCGGGAACCGGCAAGGCCTCGAAAACGGTGCATTCGTAGCCAAGCGGCATCAAGTCGTTGCAGACCGTCAGGCTGGCGCAGCCGGCTCCGACCAGGGCGATCTTCTTGCCGTTCTTTTTCGGTGGCACGGTTGGCAGGCGGGCGCGGATATCGTCCTTGTGGTCGGCGGCGACGCGCTTGAGGCGACAAATCGCGACCGGTTTTTCATCCACCCGGGTGCGCCGGCAGGCGGGCTCGCACGGCCGATCGCAAACCCGCCCGAGAATGCCCGGGAACACGTTGGATTCGCGATTGACCATGTAGGCATCGGTAAACCGGCCCTGGGCGATGAGGCGAATGTACTCGGGAACATCAGTGTGAGCCGGGCAACCCCACTGACAGTCGACCACGCGGTGGAAGTAATCAGGATCGCTGGTATCGGTTG
>JBLRWT010000336.1:0-3382 GCA_047921095.1 Wenzhouxiangella sp.
CACGTACCACGCGTCGTACGCACTCAGGTTTGCGCGCAGGCTCCAGATGCGGTCAGCGAACGGCGCGAACGGCAGCAACTCGATTTCGAGGGCGTTGCAATCGGCCAGCGCCGAGGCGGCTTCCAGCCGGTCGAGCTTGCCGGACGCTTCCAGCCGGCGCAGCACGTTACAGACCTCAACCGGCAGAAGATGGGGCGCGAGCAACACTTGATCGACGAGTAACGACTCCGCCCACCGTCCATTCGCACCAGTGTCGATGGCCGCGGCGACCAGCACCGAGGCGTCGACCACCAGGCTCATCGCCGATCCGCATCGCGCGCGGCAATGATCTCGTCCGGATCAAGCCGGGTGCCGGCCAGCGCCTTGCGTTCACGCATTCGGCCAAGTACTTCATCGACCGAGGGCCGCGCAGCGAGTCGCTCGAGCTCGACCCGCAGGAACTCCTGCATGGACTGGCCCCGCCGGGCCGCGCGCGCAGCCAATTCGTCGCGCACCTTCTCCGGGACATTGCGGACAGTGATCTGGATTGTCATGCATGCAAATTAGCGTCAGTGCTGTCATTTTGCAAGCAAAGCGCAGGATCACGGCGTGACCGCCAGTTCGCCGGAAACCGCTGCCATGGCCGCCTCGCCGTAGGCCTGCATGGCGGGATAGGCAACCTCGGCCAGGATGTTCTGGCCCAGCCAGAACTGCAGCTGTTGCTTAAGTACCGGATCAGCGTGGATGTCCCGAAGCATCGCGCCGGTATCCAGCGAGCGGAGATCTGCGACGCAGCCACGCATCAGTTGCTCGAGCTGGCCGTCGAGAACCACGTGACAGTCCCCCCACAAATGCACGAAGGCCTGCGGGGTGATGTGGCCGCGAACAGTTTCCCGGTAGGCGGGTGTGAACGCATTCACCGCATCCCACCCCTCCAGGTACAGGTAGTACGCCTGCACCGCGTCCCGGACCTTGGCATCGCTCGGAAAGCCGAGTCGCTCCAGTTCACGGTACTTGGCGAACAGGTTGGGCGATCCCCAGATTTGTGACGAGTGGAAAAAATCGACCAGCAGGTCTGCACAATTACTGGCGCAATCGCCGTCGCTGTCGAGGTAGGCCAGGGCGCGCTGGCCGGCGGCAACGACCTCCCTGGTGTATTGGACCTGGTACTCGACAGCGCGATTGTTGTTCGCGACTTCGTCGCGCAACTGCACCAGGTACGATTGCTCCTGGGCGGCAAACTTTCGATCCTCGTTCCAGTTCGCGACCTGGATGCCGATGAACACGCCGGCGACCACGATCGCGAATTCGATGGCGACGGTGAACCAGTCCCTGGCCCGGATAGATTCAGCGATGCGGCGCAGGATCATGGTCGGCCCTTGATTTCGGCCTGCACGGCCGCGAGGAGGGCCTGCGCATCGGCCTCGACCCTGACCAGGCGGCTGTACTGCCAGTGCCCCAGAAACGCCGCCGATTTCACAAAGCCCAGGAACGCCGTGTCAGCCTCCGCTAGCGCAATTACCTCCTCCAGGCTCGCGCGGTCGCTCATGCCAAGTCCGTTTTCGCGAAGATAGGCCATCATGGCTTCGGCCTGGGTCAGCAGGAGACCATCATCGCCGCGCTGGCGGTTGAGTCTCCCGTAATAGGCCGTCAGATCCGTCACCAGCGCGCGATTGCTGAACACGCCGATATTGCCTGTCTGGATCAGTTCCTGGAATGTGCTGTCGGCGCTGACCAGGTAAAAGCTCGCCGTCAACCCCCCATAGGGATACTGCGCGAACGCGCCTTCTTCAAACGTCAGCTGGCGGTCGATCTCCACGAAAAAGCCTGCTCGCTCATGCTCCGGCAGAAGCTCCTGAAGAATCGCCTCACTCAGAGCAAGCCTATCTAGTGAGGCCCCCTGGCCAAGCTTTGCCTGGACAATATCAGCCTCCAGGTTCACCGCAAGCTCGGCGAGGTAGCGTTGTTCAGCCCGACGATCCTGGCGCGCTTCGTTCCAGCTCGTGATCTGGAACGCGATCAGAATGCCGACGACGACAACCAGGAAATCGAGGCCGACGGCGAACCAGTTCTGGGTCCTGACGTGTTCGGTGATGCGACGGAGGATCATTCGGAGCGCCTTGTCAATCCGGAAGCAACGGTCACGCCGAGTGATTTCAAGGTCTCGCTCTGCCGTCCCATGACGTCAGTCACATAGGCACCGTAACGCCGCATGTTGTCCGTAAAATTATTCAGAAACGCCTGGTCTCGCGCCATGGCCTGAAAGTCGCAGATCGCGTCCTCCCACGACCCAAGCCCGGAATCGATCAGGGCCGGGTGAGCTCGTGCAAGCGGCAGGCGGTCGATCTGGATGTCCGTCCGCAACTGGGATAATTCTGCGTTCGTTTGATCGAACGAAAGAATGGCCGTCCTGATCGCGTCGTCGCGGATCAGGACGATGCGACCGGTTGCGATCAGTTCCTTGATGGTCGGCGGATAGAAAATCGTTCCCGCAAAGATGTGCGATGTCCCGAGCGCCGCGCAGTGCTCGCCGCCAAGCGCATTTTCACTTCCGCCGTTGGCGAAGAAGTCCCTGACGTCGACGATCCTTTCCAGGCGTCCGCGAATGGCGTCATGGCTGGCCTCGGCTTGCGGCGAAATTTCCGCAATCTCCCGGCCAAGGCGATCAAGGTAGATGGACTCGGCTTGACGATCGCGCCGGACATCGTTCCAGTTCGAGACCTGGATACCGATGAAGACGCCGACGACCACGATCACGAAATCGAGCCCCACGGCGAACCAGTTCTGCTCCTTGACGTGCAGCATCATGCGGCGCAGGAGCATCAGCGAGGGCCTCGAGTCACCCGGCGATCGTGGTTCGCTGTCACTCGCATTCGAAATCATCCGCACCGACCGGCCGGCACTGCGGCGGGAAGCCATGTGCGCGCCAGTACTCAGGCAAGCGCGCGTGGATCATCGCCTCGCGGCGATGGGGCGACTCGGCCAGGCCCGGGTAGCCGAGGCCCCACCACCAGCCCAGTGATCCCGTAATCAGGGGGATGCGATCGTAGGCGCGAAACGCCAGGCGCCAGGCGGTCACCGTGTACGGGTCCGCCGCGCCGCGACTGTCCGGATGCTCCGCGCGCAGGCGTGCCTCGAAACGGGCCAGCGCCGCGCCCCGATCATACTCCTCGTCGCTCAGCGCGCGCCTGAGTTCCGGCACCATCCAGCGCGAACCGGGCCCCACGAGATCGGCAAGGTCACGCAGCATCATCGTGAGCAGCACCTCATCGCCCTGCCTTGCAACGATGCCGAGGAACTGCGGATAGGATTCCTGGTGGCTGGTTTCAAAGCTCTTCATCAAGCCCGCCAGAGCCTCGTCATAGCGCCCTTGCAGGGTCGCGATCTCGGCGCGGGTGATGAT
>JBLRWT010000337.1:0-3375 GCA_047921095.1 Wenzhouxiangella sp.
TGACGATCGGCCGGGGCGATCAGGACAACTACATCAAGCTGGTCACGAATGCCCACGGCGGCGACGGCGGCATCCAGTTTGCCGGTGAAATTCAGGGGGCTTTCGATGGCGAGCAAGTCAGTGCAGACATCCTCGGCAGCGACTTCGTGGATCTCTACCTGACGGTCGATCCGGCCGTTTCAAGCGTCGTGGCCAGCTATGTGATCGTCAGGGATGACGTCCGTGGCCCCCGCACGGCGGTGGGCCAACCCATCGCCATGCCCGCCAGCTGGCTGAGCGATGTGGCCAACGGGCCGGCGATCGGAATCATTTCGACGTCCAGTGGCGCTGATCCGTTCCCGGCCAGCTGGAGCTTTGTAGAGGTTTTTGAAGGTACCGGCGAAGATTTCCCGGTTCCGGGGGAGGGTGAGCTTGCTGCCGACCCGCCGGTGCTGGCTTTCCCGGAAACGCTGGTCGGCAATACCGCTGTCCTGACGCTGACAATGAGCAACATCGGCGATGCGGCGCTGGAAATCAACGATGCCGTGATCAGCGGAGACCAGGCATTCACCACGAATCCGGCATTGCCACAAATCCTTGAGCCAGGTGCCGCACAGGACTTCTATGTCAGCTTCACGCCCGATGTCGCGGCCGGCTTCGAGGCTGTCCTGACCCTGTCACACGATGGCGGCAACAGCCCGCTGCAGGTTTCAATGACCGGTCAGGGCGTCCAGACCACACTGGCCCTGGAGCCCACGCCCGGCCAGCTTGACTTTGGCGACGTTGTGGCCGGAGCAGCATCCGAGCCGCAAACGGTCAGCCTGGTCAACACCGGTGAGGCCGCCGCGGTCATCGGGAACCTCGGGTTGAGCGGCGCCGCTGCAGCGGATTTCAGCCTGGAGGCGGCAACCGACAACTGCTCGGGTGTGGAATTGGCAGTCGGCCAGGCTTGCACTTTCGCCGTCGGCTTCCAGCCGACCCAGACGGGCGGGCGAAGTGCGCTGGTCGACATCCCATCGAATGCCGGCGATCTTGCTGTGGCGCTGCAGGGCCAGGGGCTTGTTGCAGTTGATCTGCAAATCACGGCTGCCCCGAACCCGGCCATTGCCGGCAGCCCATTGACCTATAGCCTGGTCGTGAGCAACCTGGCCGGCGCGCCGGCCGACAACGTGGCCCTGGCAATCACCTTGCCGGCGGACACCACCTTGCTTTCAACACAAGGCTGCGAGCAGGATCCGGTGGGTCATCCTGCCTGCAACTTGGGCCAGATTCCGGCCAATGGAAACAGCGAGGTCCTGGTGTCTGTCGAGGTTTCCAGCAGCGCGTCTGGATCGCTGATCTTCGGCGCCTCGGCGACGGCCGACAGTCTGCAGGCAGCCGTGGTCGCGGAGATCACGACGCCCGTGATCCTGGTTGCCGACCTATCCCTGGTCATGACCGGAGAGACCGTCCCCGTTGATGACCAGACTACGACCCTGATCTACGTGATCATGGTCCGCAATGCCGGCCCCAGCGATGCCTTGTCGGCCCTGGTGATGACCGAATTTGCGCCCGGGCTGGAAAATATCGAATGGACTTGCGACGCCGATGCCACGGCCACCTGCACCAACTCCGGGCAGGGCGAAATCGAGGATCTTGTCGATCTTCCCGCCGGAACCGGCGTGACCTACTCGGCCGAGGTCACGGTTTCCCGCTCCTTCGCCGAGGAAGGTGTCACCAGTTGGGCCGAGGTTGTCCCTTCGGATGACATGACAGACCCCAACCTGGCCAACAACGACGACTCGATCACCATCGGTGATCTGATTTTCCGCGACGGCTTTGAATCGATTGATTAGGCCGCTGTTTGTCCTGGTGAATCAACGATCTCGTTAGTGAACTCCCTGGAGCTGCACATCATGACAAGCAGGATCATTACTGGGGCATCGACGCCTCGCAGGCTTCTCGTCGTTGTCCTTGTCCTTGTAATTCCTGCCCTATTTGGCACGGCGCCGGTGGCCGCCCAGGAAGCCGGCACCGGCGAATGGCAAACCGTCAACACCGGGTTCGGCGAGTCCCGTCACGAGGGCGCTTCGGCCCAGGCCGGTGAGGCGTTCTACGTGCTGGGCGGGCGCGAGTCCAATGCGGTCAAGATCTACGACCCGTTCGATGGTTTCGACGGGAGCTGGGCCAGCGGGGCCCTTTCACCGATTCAACTGCACCACTTTCAGGCCGTTGAACTCGATGGCCTGATCTATGCCATTGGCGCGATGACCGGTCCTTTCCCCGAAGAAGATCCGGTCGCCAACGTCTACATTTACGATCCGCTGGCGGATGGCTGGACCATCGGCCCGGCCATGCCGTCCGACCGCCTGCGCGGCAGTAGCGGCACGGTCGTGCATGACGGACTGATCTACTGGATCAGCGGCAACACCAATGGCCACGTCGGCCCGGTCACCGATATGGTGGATGTCTACGATCCGGCCACCGGCGGCTTCACACCGCTGGCCGAAATTCCACATTCGCGCGACCACTTCTTCGCCACCGAATACCAGGACAGGATCTACGTGATCGGTGGTCGCTGGAGCGTGGTGGAACAGGGCTCTTTCGAACCCACCATCCCCGAAATCGATGTCTATGATATTGCCGCAGGCACATGGCAGACGCTGCCGGCAGCCGCCAATCTGAATCCGCCACGAGCGGCCGCGGCCACCGACCGGGTCGGCAACGAGATCATCATTGCCGGCGGCGAGAGCAGCGCCCAGGATCCATTGGCTCACGTCGAAGCCCAGGCGTTCAACCCGGTAACCGGCCAGTGGCGCGACCTGGCCGACATGCCGACCCCCCGCCACGCCGCCCAGGCAATCGTTTCCAACGGCGGTTTTTACCTGGCCGCGGGTTCACCGTTTCGCGGCGGACCCGGTGGTGCCGTGCTTGATACCGACGCGCTGTTCCTGGCCGGCAGAACCACTCCGACCGGCACGCCGATCACCGCGGGCACGATCAGTGCGCCGCTGTTGATCGTGTTCGACGCTGCGACCGGGCTGGTGCCGCTCAGCCATGAGGGAGGCAACCAGGCCGTCATCATCAAGGAACTCCGGCTCAGCGAAAGTGCCGCTTTCAGCCTGGCCGAACCGCTTGCCGGACCGGTCATCCTGGCACCGGGGGGCCGCCGCGAGATTGTGGTCAATTACGCCGGGGGAACCGGCAGCGAAGTTGCCGTCCTGGAAATTACCGATTCCAATGACCAGGTCACCACGGTTGCCCTGGAAGCTGAAGATGCCGGAGAACCTCCGAGCCCGGACGATCTGATTTTCCGCGACGGCTTCGAAACGATTAATTAATGGCAACCTGATTACGCACTTCAGTCATCCGCCAGAGGGCCGACCGGGGAGGCTGGCGGCCAGTGGCGTCGGATAG
>JBLRWT010000338.1:0-3331 GCA_047921095.1 Wenzhouxiangella sp.
GAGTTCGGAGAATTCCCGGATCTCCTCCAGGCAAGCCTGTGCCTCACGCCGGCTGTAGCCCCGCAGCATGGCGGAAAGAAGCGCGTTGTCCCGGCCCGAGAGCTGGGGCTGGAAGCCCAGGCCGAAGCCGCGCGCGCCGCGCTTGAGGATCAGCCGATCACCGTGGCGTTCAACGACCAGCGCATCGAACTGCTCGATGATGCAGCCGTGCCTGCCGAGTTGCGCGGTTATGTCCAGTTGGCGCTGGACTTCAATATCCTCAATGCGCATTTCAGTATCCACCAGGGGCCGTTTGACCTGGTACCCGTTGTGCAGGCGCAATTCCTGCCGGCCGATGAGGTCAGCCGCGCCCGATATGCGTTTGCCGCAGTGAACTTCCTCGACCGCTTCCGTCAGAGCGACTGACACGCGAAGCCCCGACCCCTCCCTTGTCGGGCACCCTTTGCCGGCCTCAATCATTGAGGCCGGCTTTTTTGTGTCACAAGCCGCTACTGAGGGATTTCCCCCAAGGGTCCAGGGGTTTTCACCTCTGCGCTTTATCGACCCGTGATGATGAAATGGCCACCATATTCCAAAGCGGAGAACCCTCAATGCATCACTTCAACTTCAAAGGATTGGCTGCGGCCCTGCTGCTGGCCCTCGGTCTGGCCCTGCCGCTGGCGGCGCGCGCCGTTGTCATTGGCGAGAGCCTGCAACAATCACTCGACCAGCTCGGCCTGTTCGGGACGGTCGAAGTCATTGTCACGTTCGATAACGACGGACCCCTGACCGGCTCCCAGGTCAGCGCCCTGTCAAGTCTGGGCCTCAACGGCGTGTTCCTGCAGGAACTACCCATTGCCGGTGTCGTTGCTACCTCGCGGCAGGTATCACTGCTTGCCACCCTGCCCGGGGTTCGTTCGATCTGGCTGAATGAAGAACTGGCGTTCACGAACGACGAAAGCCGTGCTCTCACCGGCGTCGATCGAATGCGCGCCGACGCCAACCTGCGCACTTCGATGGGCCTGCCCTATTCCGGCAAGGGAGTCGGCGTAATGGTCAACGATTCCGGCATCGACGCCACCCATCCCGACCTGCCGTTGGGCACCAAGGTGGTACAGAACGTGTTCGGCACCACTAACCTCAACGCCTACAATTCGATGCTGCCGATCACCTGGGTAGAAAACGTTCCAGACACCGACATCGGCAGCGGTCACGGCACCCATGTCGCCGCCACCATCGCCGGCACCGGCGCCGCTTCCGGCGGGCAGCACGCCGGCGTGGCCCCCGGGGCGGACCTGGTGGGCTACGGCTCGGGCGCCGTGCTGCTGTTGCTCGATACCCTGGGCGGCTTTGATTACGCGCTGGCCCACCAGTTTCAGTACAACATTCGGGTGATCCAGAATTCCTGGGGCAGCCCGGGCGATACCGGCACGCCGTTCAACCCGGACCACCCGACCGCGGTGGCGACCAAGCTGCTGGCCGACCGTGGCGTGATCACCCTGTTCTCGGCCGGCAACTCCGGCGCTGGCGAGGACACCATCGGCGGCAGCTTCATGAAAGCCCCGTGGATCATCCGCGTCGGTGCTGCCAGTAAAGACGGCAACCTGGCCGATTTCTCGTCACGCGGCAAGCCCGGTGGTGGCGGCACTGTGGTCGTCGACGGCGAGGTGTTTGAATGGGTTGATCGCCCAACCATCGTCGGGCCGGGGGTCGATATCATTTCAGCCCTGGCCACCACGGGCGTGCTCGGCTTACTCGATCCTGAAAACGCCTTCTATGCCCGCATGAGCGGTACCTCCATGTCGGGTCCGCACGTGGCCGGCGTGGTCGCCCTGATGGTCGAGGCCAATCCAATGATTTCCTGGCGCGAAGCCATCGAGATTCTCGAGGCGACCGCGACCAACATGCCCGGCCGCGAGGACTGGGAAGTCGGTGCCGGGATGGTCAACGCCCATGCCGCGGTGGCCCTGGCTGCCGGCGTGCGTGACGATTACGGCAGCACCACCATCCTCGGACGCGACTTCAACGCCAATGCCCTGACCTCGCGCATCGAAGGGCCTGACTTCGAGCTGGATTTCAATCCGCTACTGGACCCGACAGCCGAGACCTTCGAGGTTGCCCCCGGACTGGCGACCGTTTTCGCCCGGGCCAACGTCAATGACAACACCGTGGCGATCGTATTGACCGACCCGGATGGCAACCAGTATGGATCAGGCATCTCCCTGCCCCTGCTGGGCCCGAGCATCGCGGTCACCGCCCCGGCCATGGCTGGCCAATGGACGATTGAAGCACGCGGCATCGGTTCGATCTCCGGCGTGGCTGTCGACCCGCTGGGCCTGACCAACGGTGCCGGCGCGCCGGGCACGGTCAATGTGAGTATCGACTTCCTGCGCATCGACGGCTTCGACGGCCTCGACGACATTGATGGCCACCCGGCCCGGGGTCTGATCGAGCACGCCGTCGCCAATCGCCTGGTCGATGGCTTTCGCAATGGTCGCTTCCGTCCCGACAATTCGCTGATCCGCATCGAACTGGCCGACTACCTGACCCTGGGCGCAGGCATTCGTCAGTTCCGCCCGACTGACGGCAGCAACAGCTTCGGCGACCTGAAGGGACATAACCTGGCCGTGGCCGAGGCAGTGAGCGCCCGGGGCGCCGCACTGCGCGACCTGCGTCACGTGCAAAACCCGATCATGCCGCCCTCGGCTTTCGGCAAGGCAGGATTTGCGTCCAAGGAGAGCGTCTCACGGGCCGCGCTCGCCTACGCCCTGTTGCAGTCCCTGGGCCTGGAACAGCAAGCCGAAGCGGTCAGACAGGCCCTGGACGAAGAACCGATCACGGCGGAGTTCTTTGGCGACAGGATCGCGTTGGCCGACGATGACCTGGTGCCAGTCGACTATCGCGGGCACGTCCAGTTGGCCATCGACCTTCAACTCATGCGGGTCGAGTTCGTCATCCAGCCCTCCGGTTTCGGCGGCGGGATGGATGTTCAGGCCTTCTTCTACCCCACCGATGACACGACACGTGCCGAGTACGCGCTGTCTGCGGTCAACCTGCTCGACCGGCTGAGGCAGATGGATTAGTTCGCAAGCCCGAGTACATGAGCGGCCGCCTCCCGTCCTCCGGGAGGTGGCCTTTTTCATTCTTGCCACCCGGTACGGTAGAATCCCGGCATGCCGAAAACCTTGCCGATTCTTCGATCCCTGTCTATTGTCCTTGTCATTGCCCTGCTCACCGGCTGCGCGTCCGGCCCGCCGCGCAATCAGGACAATGTCTGCAAGGTGTTCGAGGAGAACCCGCGCTGGTACGACCAGGCGTTGGCTTCGCAGAAACGCTGGGGCACGCCGATTGC
>JBLRWT010000339.1:0-3320 GCA_047921095.1 Wenzhouxiangella sp.
ATCAATGGCGATCATGCTGGCCCCTTCCGGCAGGTGCCGTACCAGGGGTGCCGAGAAGATGGTATAGAGCTGCCGGGCGAAAGGCACCAGAACCAGCACCACGAGCATCACGGCTACCAGGGCCTTGATCACGCGGCTGCGCAATTCCACCAGGTGTTCGATCAGGCTGGGTTCGCGCTCAGTCTCCGGATGATCGGTCATTCTCGCCGCCCTTGCCGGTCACCGCGCCTTCGAGTTCCCTGCGCGTTTTTTCAGCAGCTTCCATGATCCGTCGGTTGTGGTCGCTGTCAAGCTCCGATTGGAATTCGGATTTCAGACTTGACCATGCGCCGCGTGCCGTGCGACTGAGTTGACCAAGACCGCGGGCGAGTTCCGGCAAGCGCTTCGGCCCGACCACCAGCAAGGCGACCAGCGCCAGCAACAGCAACTCGCTGAAGCCGATACCACCCATCGATTGTTATTCTTTGGACTTTTCGGATTGCGGTGAATGAGGTTCAGGATGCACCGCGGCACTTTCATCCCGTCTTCCGCCTTCATTGTCGGGCTCGTCGCTGACGCCCTTGCGGAATTCACGGATGGCGCCGCCGAGGTCGCTGCCCAGGGTTCGGACGCGCTTGGTACCGAATACCAGCAAGACGATGACCAGAACGATCAGGAGTTGAACCCAGCTAATACCCATGATGGTTGATCCTGCAAACAGGTTGCAATGGTGTGAACCGGTAGTTTATCAGGACCCGCTCGCCCGAATCCGCATAACGCCGGCACCGAACACCAGCATCAACAAGAGCAATAGCCCCGGCAGTGAATCGACAGGCACGGCCACGCCGTCGCTCGGGTCGCCTGGACCGTCACCGTCACCGTCACCGTCACCGTCATCATCTCCCAGGGTGCAGCCGCCCGGCGGTGCGATCGTCAATGATTCGACGCCCACAATGGTTTCGGCAACCTTCTGTGCCTGGCCACTGCTGGTGTCAATGCGCAGGATCTCGCTGGGAAAATCGCCGCCGGAGACCGCCCGGCGATCGGTGATCGCCCACAGCACGCCGGATTCATCAAAGGCCAGCCCCGCATTGTTGTATGGGCTGACTTGCGCCCCAAGCGGGCCAATCAACTCGCTGGTGGCGTTTTCGAGGTTGACCCGGTAGAGATTCGGAGCAGCAGGCGCATCCGCACCCGGCGACCCGACCCCGATGCCGTAAACTCTCGACCCCCGAATGGCGATATCGGTGATCGGCGCGCCCAACGAGCCTTCGGCGCCAATCGCCGTCAACCGTCCCGTCTCCATATTGGCCAGAAACAGGGTCTGGGCGATGTCGGAGACCACAAAAGCCGTGCCATCGCAATCGTAAGCCATGCCAAAATCCAGGCCTTGACCCAATGAAACACCCATGTTGTGGCGGTTGCTGATGCCGCCGATTGGCGAGGCCAGGCCGGTGACCTTGCTGACCCGAACCATGGTCTTGGACTCATCATCGGCGCCATGCAGGGTGCCATCCGGATGCAGGGCAAGGGCTTCCAGGTCGAGGAAGCTGGTCCAGCCGACATAATCCACGTCGCCCGACGAGAGGTTGATGCGCCAAAGCGCGTTGACAAACTGCGGATTGACTTCGTTGCCGCGTGAATTGACGCCATAACCAATCGGCCCCGCCCATAGCGATGCACTGACCGCCAGCAAGGTGGCCAGCGCTGCACACCATTTAAGTGGCGTGATCACGGGCATTGGGCCTCTTTTATCATCAATCCGACGCTGGAAACTATAGCAGATTCAGCAGTTTCTGCACAGGGCGCCGAGATCGGCCTTTGCCGGACAACACCGTCGCCAGCCGCACCGTACAATGCCTCAGGTATCCTGCCAAGTCAGTCAAACCATGCCCAGAGCCAAATCAACGTTGATCAAGACCCGGACTGAAGCAAGCCAGGTCCAGCCCCACAATCAGGCGCCCAGGGCCGCCATCCTGCTGGTCAACCTTGGCACGCCGGATGCACCGACGCCAAAAGCCGTGCGGCGCTACCTGAAAGAATTCCTGTGGGATCCGCGCGTTGTCGAGGTGCCAAGACCGATCTGGTGGCTGATTCTCCACGCCATCATCCTGCCGTTTCGCGCGCCACGCTCGGCCAGGGCTTACGCCAGCGTCTGGACTGACGAGGGCTCACCACTGCTGGTCCTGTCACGCAAACTGGCTCGGGCGCTTGATAGTCGGATCACCCGCACCATGCCGCGGGTCAAGGTCATGCTGGCCATGAACTATGGCCAGCCATCGATCGATCAGGCCGTCGAGCGCTTGCGCGCCCACAACATTCAGCGGTTGCTGGTTGTGCCGCTCTATCCGCAGTATTCGGCCACGACCACCGCCTCGGTATTCGACCGCGTGACCCGCTCGCTGAGCCGCTTGCGATGGCTGCCGGAAGTCCGCTTCGTCAACGATTACCATCGTGAATCCGGCTGGATCGACGCGATTGCCGGCTCGATCGCCAACTATCAGAAAAAGCACGGTCAGCCCGACAAACTCGTGTTTTCCTTCCACGGCATACCACGTCGCAACCTGTTGGCCGGTGACCCGTACTACTGCCAGTGCCAGGCCAGCGCCCGACTGATCGCCGGAAAGCTGCAACTGGACGAGCGCGATTGGACGCTGACCTTTCAGTCGCGCCTGGGCCGGGCCGAGTGGCTCAAGCCCTATACCGACCAGACACTCAAGGCCCTGGCAAAAGCCGGGGTCAAGCGGATCCAGGTCGTCTGCCCTGGCTTCTCGATTGATTGCCTGGAAACCCTGGAAGAAATAGCTGTCGAGAATCGGGAGGAATTCCTCCACGCCGGCGGTGACCAACTGGACTACATCCACTGCCTGAATGACTCTGAGCCACACGTCGATTTGATCGAGCAACTGTGCCGCAAACACAGTCAGGGCTGGCCGGAATTTTCCGGCCAGAAGGCCTCTGGTGCAGCCGAACTTGAAGCGCGAGGTGAGCGGGTGGACCAGGCAGCCACCAGGCTGGGCCTGACCTGAACACGAAAGTGCTGTAACTGAAGGCCAGCCTGGCGCTGCTGCTGGCCCCGGTTGCGCTGCCCCGGGCGCGTGGGCACCGCCGCTGAAAGCGAAACTCCAGTCGCTGTTCTGCCGCGATGGCTTTCATCTCTCCGCCGCAGGTCACAGCGCCTGGGCCAAGCACATCGTCGCGGCGATGCGAGAAAGGGTGGGTTTCTGAGCCTTTTGAGGGAAGATATCTGATGCCCCTCGGCTACGGCGCGCGTATCCTTGTCGACAAACCAAACGACCAGATCAAACGATAAGCATGGTTGAATCAACGACCCAAGCTAC
>JBLRWT010000340.1:0-3312 GCA_047921095.1 Wenzhouxiangella sp.
GAGGTCCGTCTTGCCTGGCTCGACTGGGCCGCAGCCGCCCACCTCATCGACGTGGCCGAGGACGGCCTGGAAGCCTTCGGCTCCCTGCTGGAACTGACCGAGGCACGCTTTCGAGCCGGGACCGGCCGCGAGCGCGACATCGACCAGGCCCGGCTGGAACGCTCCCTGCTCGCGCGCCGGATCATCGACGCCCGGACTCGCCTGGACGACGCCGCCAGCAATCTCGCGCGCTGGACCGGCACCTTGCCGATGGAGCGCGAAACGCCCGCTTTTCCGGCTTGGCACGCCCCCGATTCCGCCGACTTGCATCAGAAGCTCACCCGCCACCCCGCTGTCGAGGGCGAGGTGCGGCGAATCGAAACCGGTCGCATTGCCTCGGAACTGGCACGCCAGAGCTATCGACCGAGCTGGATGGTGGAAGCCGGCTACGGCCATCAGCGTGGGGCCAGTGCCACGGGTGGGCGCATGTCGGACAAGCTGTTCGGCATGGTGACGTTCAGCCTGCCCCTGTTTGCGGCCAATCGTCAGGACCGGCTTGTTGCCGCGGCGGACGCCGAAGTCGACGCCTTGAATCATCAGCACCAATCAAGGCTGCAGGAATGGGAGGGCCGGTCAAGAATCCAGCTCACCGCGATTGAAAGCCAGCGGCGGCGGCTCGAGCTGCTGGAGGAGATCATTCTGCCCGAAGCCCGACGCACCGTGGCGTCGACCTTCCGCGCCTATCGAGCCGACCAGGCCAGCTTCGATGAACTGGTCCGGGCCCGCTTAAGCGAAATCGATCAGTCCATTGAAATCATCGAAACCCGGCACGCGCTACTCAGGGCACGCGCCGAACTGGCCTACCTGACCGCGGAGGAACTGCGATGAGAACGGTTTCCTGGAGAACTTCCGGAGGCTCGACTGTCCTCCTGACAATTTGCCTTGCCCTGTTGTCTGTCTTGCTGCTCGCTGCTTGCGAACACGACCGAAACGACGGGCAGCATGACCAGCCCCAGGTGCGCCATGACCAACATGAGGGGCACGAGGGAGACGATGGACACGAGGGCCAGCAGAATGATCGCGATGTCCGCGAGGGCGAGCGCGAAGTCGCCTACTGGGTCGCGCCCATGGACCCTTCGTACCGGCGTGACCGGCCAGGCAAGTCGCCCATGGGAATGGATCTGATTCCCGTCTATACCGACGAGTTGTCCGAGCCCGGGCAGGTGAGGGTCGGGCCCGGTGTCCAGCAGGCGATGAACCTGCGAACCGCCGTGGTCGAGCGCAACCGCTTGTTTCGCCGCATCGACACGGTCGGCACGATCGGGGTCGATGAATCCAACCTGGTCCACATCCATCCACGAGTGGAAGGATGGATCGGTGAACTGGATGTCGAATCGACCGGCAGCCGGGTGACCCGGGGCCAGCGCCTCTACACGCTTTACTCGCGTGAACTGGTCAATATTCAGGAAGAACTACTGCAGGCACTCCGATCGGACCAGCCGGCGATGATACGAGCTGCGCGTCAGCGCCTGGAAGTGCTGGACGTTCAGCCGGCCGTGATCGAGCGGATCGAGCGTGACCGTCAGGTCATCACCTACATCCCCTGGCACGCACGCAATGACGGCTATGTCGCGGATCTCGGTATCCGGCGGGGCATGTTCGTGACCCCGGGCACCGAGATGATGATCATTGCCGACCCGACATCGGTCTGGGTGATCGCAGAAGTCTTCGGCGGCCAGATCGACTGGCTGGCCGAGGGCCAGATCGCCAATGTCGAACGCAGCAGTCATCCTGGCGAGCGCTTGCGCGGCCGGGTCGACCTCATCTACCCGGAACTGGCGCCCGTCACCCGTACCGCCCAGGTGCGCATCCGACTGGACGATGAGAACGGCACCCTCATGCCAGGTGATTGGGCCAGCATTGCCATTTTTGGCGGCCCGCGCGAGAACCTGTTGATCGTGCCCACCGAAGCCATCATCCGAACCGGGGCCGAACAGCGCGTGATCGTCCAGACCGACGACCAACTTTTCAGCGTACGCCAGGTTCACGCCGGCATGGCATCCGGACGCTACACCGAGATCATCCATGGCCTGGAGGAAGGCGAACGCGTGGTCACCTCCGGTCAGTTCCTGATCGATTCCGAAGCCAGCATCCACGCCGGCCATGACCGCCTGGGAGGCCAACATGATCATTGAGGCGCTGAAAGCCTTCCCTCTCCCGTCTCCCCTCTCCTCCTCTCCCCGTGCGCAGCGCGAAGCGCGGAGCACTCCATGATTGATGCAATCATCCGTTGGTCGATCGGCAATCGGCTGCTGGTCATCATCATGGCCATCGTGGCCGGGGCGGGCGGTCTGTGGGCGGTGAGCAACACGCCGGTCGATGCCATTCCGGACCTGACCGATACCCAGGTGATCGTGCGCGCACCGTTCCCCGGCCAGGCGCCGCAAGTGGTCGAGGACCAGGTGACCTATCCCCTGACAACGGCACTGATGGCCGTGCCCGGGGCGCATACCGTGCGCGGGTTCTCCATGTTCGGGGATTCGTTCATCTACGTCTTGTTCGATGACGACACCGACCCTTACTGGGCCCGCTCGCGGGTTCTGGAGTACCTGAGCCAGGTCGAAGCCACCCTGCCCGAAGCGGTCCGCGCCGAACTCGGGCCGGATGCGACCGGCGTCGGTTGGGTTTACAAGTATGCCCTGGTCGACCGCAGCGGCAACCATGACCTGGCCCAGTTGCGGGCCTTGCAGGACTGGTTTCTCAAATTCGAATTGCAGTCAGTGCCAGGCGTATCCGAGGTCGCCACCATGGGCGGCATGGTGCGTCAGTACCAGGTGGCGGTCGACCCCAATCGGCTACGCGTCCACGGCCTGGGCCTTTCCGAGGTCCGCATCGCGATCGAGCGAGGCAATGCCGAGGCTGGCGGCTCGCTGCTCGAACTCGCCGAGGCCGAGTACATGGTCCGGGCCAGCGGATACATTCAGTCGCTGGATGATCTGCGTCAGATTCCGATTGCCGTTCTGGCCGATGGCATACCGGTACTGCTCCAGGATGTCGCCGACATCCGAAGGGGTCCGGCGCCGCGACGCGGAATCATTGATCTGGACGGCCAAGGCGAAGTCGTCGGCGGCATCATCGTCATGCGCCAGGGAGAAAACGCACGCCAGGTCATCAACGCGGTGAAACAGCGGCTGGATGAACTGCGCCCCGGACTGCCCGAAGGTGTCGAGATCATCGAAACCTATGACCGCTCCGCCCTGATCGGACGCGCTGTATCCACCTTGTGGGAGAAGCTGGCCCTGGAGTTCCTGATCGTCGTGCTGGTGATTGCCC
>JBLRWT010000341.1:0-3289 GCA_047921095.1 Wenzhouxiangella sp.
GAAGGGGGGCCGTGGAAGGGTCATGGCTTGCGAAAATGCTGGCCCGCAAGCCACGCATGCTGGTCGCCATCGCGCTGGCCAACAAGATGGCGCGCGGCCTTTGGGCCATGCTGACGAAAAACGAGGAATACCGGGGGCCGGTGATGGTGGGGTAAGACTGCGACCCTGCCGCAATCGACCGCCCGGATGTGTGAGGAAGGCAATGACCAGCATGGGCAAATGATCGATCAGATCGGGATCAGGAAAACCAGGGGAAGCCAAAGCGCCAACTTGAGCGCGTCGTGGTGATTTGGACCTGATCCGCGTATCTCCATACCGGCCCGCGGCACGTTAAAAGCCGCACAGAGAGGCCTGACACATGACCGCACTCGATCACATGCTCAGAAAGTCAAAATTTTCCTTGCACAACGGGAGGCATCCACACATGGCTTCCGACAACTGGATTCCCTGGCTTCCGCAAAAGAATCCAGCACGCCACGATCGTGATTCGGCAAGCCTTTGATAATGAGTCGCTTTTTCCCAAGTTCACCCGGCAGGTGGATTCCGCCTGGATTCCCCGGTGAAAGTGCCTGTCGCTAGCGAAATGCTGCGCTGCGCCCCCCCGCATACGGTCAGCGCCGGGGAGGAACCATGCCGTGGGGGGTTACCTATATGTCCGGATGGCTTGACGGTCGAGATCCCGCGCCGGTACCAGCCGGTAGTGGCGTTCCTCAACAACGCGGATTTCATCGTCTTCAAGCGTTAGCTCAAACAAAGCGATCACCTGATCCTCCATGAACTGAGCAGCGATTGCCCGACAGCTCAGCCCCGGGAACTTCTGCTCCACAAAGCGGATGTCCTGTGTGGTCTGAACAATGCCGATCTGGTCCTTGCCGCCCTTCGCCTGCACAGGGATGACGTAGTGGCAGCCGCGCTTGTCGAGGCCGACGTAGAGCTCGTCGATCTCGATCTGACCGATGCCCTTCACTGTTGTCCTGAGGTGGTTCTGAAGGCTGTAGGTCGTCAGCCCTAAAAACGTGTCGATCAGGCGATTGTAGCGGACGATCGCAAGCAAAGCCTGCTCGTCATCGAGGGCATAGGCCCGTATGATCTCAGGCGTCGCGTCCGGAATGGACACGCGGACAAGGTCTGCACGCGGGACCACACGGTTCACGCGAACAAGTTTGAACCGATATGCCGCCCTACCAGCGCCTTCGATGATCCACTCCATACCCGGCGGCTGGGTGGCGAGAATGTCGTCCGGAAGAGATGTCCGGAACCGCACTGAGTAAATCACGTCGCCGAGGTTTTTCGGCAATTTGATGCCCAGAGCCTCTGCGCCATCCTCCAGCGCAGTGCGCTCAAATTCAAATGACGAGATACCTGCCTGGTACCTGTCGAAGAAGATCTTCGAAATCAATGCTTGGTAGCGATTCGACTTAACCATAGGCCACGCGGGCAGAAATGCGTTCTGCTTCGATATCGGTTTGCTTGCGCTTCTTTGCCCCACTTTTTCGGTCGCGCCCTGATTTTGGCGGATCGACCCCGAAATGGGCGGATGCATTGGTAACATCCATTTGCAACAGCGCCGGATCGCCCAGCGCTATCGCCTCCGAGGGCCGTGAAGGCACAAACCCCAAAGCGGCGATGACCTGGCTTGCGACGGCACGCGCCAGTGGTGGCGGAACAGCATTCCCGATTTGCCGTGCGCCGTGCCACTTAGTTGCATTGAAACGGAACCAGTCCGGAAATCCGTGCAGGCGCGCCATCTCCCGGACGGTGATGCAGCGGTCGAACTTGAAGTGAATCGGCCGAGGGCTTGTGAAAGCCCCGCGGGCGCCGTCGGTGCCTGCGCGCAACGTGTTGGAGACACCGGTCGATGGTAGCTTGAACAACCGGCTAATCGGTTCAATCTCGCCTTCGGCCGTTTCAGAGAACCTTCTCCGGGAAATATCAGTGTGGTCCGTTCGCGCACTGGACGTAAGAATCGAGGGATCCCACTGACGCGGGTGCGCGAAGTGCCAAGCTTCATTGGTCATGCAACGCATCTCGGCGGCATATGTCGACGGTTTGCCAAAACGCCGCGGCTTGACCAAGTCGCAGTTGGTCAGCTCTTCGAACATTTCTGCGTCAGGCAGATCAGCCAGTGCATCAGCGCAGTTGGGGCCAAACTCGAGGTCTGGATTTGTTCGCCGACCGGCAATTGCCGTCATCGGCACCGGATAATCCGGCAGGGTCTCTCCTTTTTTCGCCCCAAACAGAATGAGCCGCTCACGCGACTGCGGCGTGCCGAAGTTCCCTGCGTTTAGTACGCGCCACGGCAGGCGCACTTGGTAGCCTTTCTCGTCAAAGGCTGCGACCAGTTCATTCAGAACTTGCTTGTGGTGGCCAACCGTCAGGCCCTTCACATTCTCGAATACGAAGGTCCGGGCGTCCAGTTCGCTGACGATCCGAACGAATTCGAGCACAAGCCGGTTTCGAGGATCATCCAGAACACGGTGGCCAATCAGGGAAAAGCCTTGGCATGGAGCACCCCCGAATACGCAGTCGACCCTCCGGGTTCCAAGCCCAGCAGCCAGACGTATCTCCCGACCGGTTAGCTTTTCAACGGAGCGGGGAATTACGGCGGTTTGGGGGAAGTTGAACTTGTGTACCGCACAGTGCACCGGGTCAATTTCCACAGCTGCAGCGACATCGAAGCCTGCCTGTTCGAAGCCCAGGCTCATACCGCCTGCGCCTGCGAAAAGGTCTACCCCGATAGGTCTGCCCATGCCACACTCCCTTTGTTCCCATGCAGACTACAGGCGCTTGGCTGATTTTGCCAGCGAAAGCGGACGGTTCCGGACGACGAGATTGACTTCTCTAGCCCCATAGGCCGGCTCGGATTACCTCCAAGGCTTCCCCTTCGGCATCGCCGTCGTTATCTCCACCTCGCGCAGTAAGCCGCCTGCGTTCAGCCCATCCCGTACCCAGTCGAGCGCCTGCCACCAGTCGTCATAGGCGCGCCGTGCTGCTTCGATCTGCTCGCGATAGGGTCGCCAGATGACCGGGCATGCCAGCACCTCGACGGTTCGCCATTTGCCACGCGTTTTCACCCGCTCGGTGCCGACGACGATGGTGGTCGCTCGCTCGCCATGTTGGTTGCGTTTCATCTCGACCGGCACGCAGTGCGGCATGGCACCGGGCATCCAGTCGGGCGTCAGCCCGGCGCGGGCCAGTTCGGCCACGCGGATCGCCATGCGGATGCCGCCGAGGCTGTCGGGCATTCCGGCGACAGTAGCGGCGATCACTTCGGCGTCGGCATGGGTAT
>JBLRWT010000342.1:0-3268 GCA_047921095.1 Wenzhouxiangella sp.
GGTGGCCTTGATGACCCAGGCCATCCTGAGTGATCAGCCGCCGCAAAAAGTCCTCGAAATCGGGACTGGCTCCGGTTACCAGGCCGCCATATTGGCTCGCCTGGCTCGCCGGGTATTCACGACCGAACGCATAGGCGAACTGGTTCGAAGTGCACGCCAGCGGTTCCACACGCTCGGTATACACAACACCTTTACTCGCCACGCCGACGGTCTGCAGGGTTGGCCGACCCAGGCACCCTTTGATGCCATCGTTGTGACCGCCGGGGGCGTGATTCCTCCAGGTTTGCTGGACCAGTTGGCCGAGGGCGGGGTTCTGGTGGCGCCCCAGCAGGAGAATGGACACCAACGTCTGGTCCGGACGACGCGGACGCGAAGTGGGTTCGAGTCCGAAGATCTCGGTATGGTCATCTTTGTGCCTTTGCTGGAAGGTCTGGAGTAGTGCCGCCTGTGTTTCGGGGGCTTTACGACTGGATGATTCGGCTCTCACGGCATCGTCACGCCGAGCGCTACCTGGTCGGGTTGACCGTCGCCGAAGCAACGGTGTTCCCGGTGCCGCCGGACGTGATGCTCGCTCCGATGGTGCTGGCAGATCGCAACAAGGCCTGGCGCCTGGCGTTCATGACCACCGTGGCTTCGGTGGTAGGTGGCCTGATTGGCTACCTGATCGGTTCACTGCTTCTTGATCTGGCCATGCCCTGGATCGAACGGGCAGGATATCTTGGTGCCTATGAGCAAGCTGTCCTGGCGTTCGAGCGATTTGGCGTCTGGTTCGTGATTCTGGCCGGCTTTTCCCCGATTCCTTTCAAGATCATCACCATCGCTGGGGGCGCGCTGGGGATGCCGCTGCTCGGTTTCATTGCCGGCAGCGTTGTGGGGCGTGGAGCGCGCTTTTTCATGGTGGCTGGGATCATCTATTCCGGTGGTGTGCGGGCCGCTGAGCGCCTGCGCGAATGGGTTGATGTGATTGGCTGGACGGTCGTTGCCCTGACCGTGATCGCGGGCCTGGTGTGGTGGGCGTTCTTTTTATGAGGGTGAGTCGGGCGCTGATTCTGATTGCAGGCCTGGGTATCCTGGCTGCTTGTGCGCCCTGGCAGCCTGTTCCCGTCGACGACCGGCGTTCCACATCTTCCCAACCAGTTGAGCCGGTACGGACTCAAACCCCACCGTCGGTCTACCAGGTCCAGCGCGGAGATACTCTTTATTCGCTTTCGTTCCGTTACGGGCTCGACTGGCGGGATGTTGCCGAATGGAACCGGGTCCAGGCGCCATATACCATTCGGCCGGGGCAGGAACTGCGCATGAGTGCACCGCCAAGTGCAACGGCCAGACCAGTGGCCGGCGCGCCGCCGCCCCCGTCCCCGCCGCCGGTCAACCGGGAGCCTTCGCCACCATCTGCCGCGCCACCGGTCAGCCGGGAGCCATCGCCGCCATCAGCCGCGCCACCGGCCGATCGCGGAGCTGAATCACGCACATCTTCGCCGTCGCCACTGTCTGATGCAGCCACACGCAACGTCGGCGGGGTCATCTGGCGCTGGCCAACGCAGGGTACGGTCTCTCGACCTTTCGATGCGGCCGCAACCCGGCGCGGAATCGGTGTGCAAGGTCAGGTCGGGCAGGAGATCGTGGCGGCCGCGGATGGGGAAGTCGTATACAGCGGCACTGCACTGATTGGGTACGGTGAGTTGATTATCGTCAAGCACTCCGAAACCATGCTGTCAGCGTATGGCCACAATCGTCGGCGACTGGTGGAGGAGGGCGAGCGGGTGCGTGGGGGGCAGGCGATCGCCGAAATGGGCATGAATGAGCGCGATGAGCAACTGCTTCATTTCGAGATTCGCCGCAATGGCCGGGCGGAAGATCCGTTGAGCTTTCTGCCGGCAAGATGACGATCAGATGATTGATGTCGCTCAATTCATCTTGGTCACGGTTGTTTTATAAAGGTGTTGTATATGAAACCGGAAGAGTCTCATGCGGGTAACACGCTACACTGACTATTCACTCCGGGTGCTGATTTACCTGGCCTTGCGTGAATCGGATCGCACGACCATCCGGCAAATTTCGGACGCCTACGGCATCTCGAAAAATCACCTGATGAAGGTGGTGCAGCAATTGGCCGCCCTTGGTTACATTGAATCGATGCGTGGCGTTGGTGGCGGACTCAATCTTGCCCGTCCGGCTCACCAGATTGCCATCGGTGAGGTCGTTCGTCACATGGAGCCGGACCTGGGACTTGTTGAATGCATGCGTCCCGGTAACGAATGCATCATAACGCCCGCCTGCAAGCTGCGCATGATGCTGGGCAAAGCCCGCGAGAGTTTTCTCGGCACGCTCGATGAGTACAGTCTGTTGGATATTCTTGATTCGCAGAGCGCCATGCAGCTTCGTGTCTTCCTGAAACTGGAACCAGAGAGCAGGTTGAAAGCAGCTTTAGATTGACAAGTTGCGTTCAAAAGTCAATGCGGCTTCTCGGAAAGGTCGCCTATCTCGCCGTTTTACTTGAAATTATCATGGACAACGTGCATGATTGGGGCAGTCCTGAAAGGACGGCGATTGCCGTAACAAGAATATTCAAATGCGCGTGGTCTGCAAATTCCTGGTTTTGATGGCGTTGGCGTCAGGCGTTCAGGCTGCCGAAGTCGAAAATTTGCGAATCTGGGCCGGGCCCGACAACACTCGAGCCGTACTTGACCTCGGTAGTCGTGTGGACTATCGCCTGTTTACCCTGGAAAACCCGCCACGCGTCGTTGTCGATATTGACGCCACATCTCTGGCCAACTCGCTGCCGTTCCATGCAGACCGGAGCGGTGTCATCACCAACGTGCGCCATGCTGTGCGCAACGGGCGCGATCTACGCGTTGTTTTTGATCTTGGAACCCGATCCAAGCCACAAAGCTTTCTGCTCGATCCAGCCGGTGACTATGGCTACCGGCTCGTTGTCGATCTGACGCCGGAGGATGCGGAGACGCCTGCCGAACGAATTCGGGAAGTGGTGCGTGCGGCCAGCACGGCCGAGCGTGAGATGATCGTTGCGATCGACCCGGGTCACGGTGGAGAAGATCCTGGCGCGATCGGACCGGGCGGAACGTATGAAAAGACCGTCACCCTGGCCATTTCGCAAGAACTCGAGCGGCGCATCAACGACATGCCCGGCATGCGGGCAGTTCTGATCCGCACTGGAGACTACTTCGTTCCACTGCAGACCCGATATGCCCGTGCCCGAGAGGCTCAGGCGGATCTGTTCATTTCGGTGCACGCCGATGCCTTCCGT
>JBLRWT010000343.1:0-3269 GCA_047921095.1 Wenzhouxiangella sp.
ATCAAGAGGATCGAGTCATCAGCCCGTTTTGCATTTTGGCATCGGCGAGCACGCGTCTGCCGCTGTCACCATCATCTGGCCGGATGGTGAGGTCGAGTTCATTCCAGAATTGGCTGGCGGCGCCTATCATTTGCGCCATCACCCTTCGGGACATGATCTGTTTGCAGATCGCTTTTCGTCTCAGCCTGACTAATGGGCCACGAAACGGCGCCGACCAAGCGCCTTGACAAGAAGGGCTCGACCTTTCGTCCCAGAGCCCAGACAATCACCACAGTCGGGTGGCATGGGATAGACTGGCGGGCTCATGCCTGATCAACTCCATTTGTTTGCCACCGCGCCGCGCGGCCTCGAGGACATGCTGGCCGACGAGCTTCGCGGCCTGGGTCGCGATGATGCCCGCGTGGTGCGAGGTGGTGTTGAATTTTCCGGAGATCTCGCCTCAGCCTGCCGGGCCTGTCTCTGGTCACGAATCGCCAACCGGATCCTGTTGCCGCTGACCGAGTTCACGGCTGGCGACGATTCAGAACTGTACGCCGGCGTGCGCGAGGTGGCCTGGACCGATCATCTGGGTTCCGACAACACCCTGGCGGTCACTTTCACTGGTGTTCAGGCTGCGGTCAGCCACAGTCGCTTTGCCGAGCAACGGGTCAAGGATGCCGTGGTTGATCAACTGCGCGAGCAGACCGGCGATCGCCCTTCGGTCGATACGAATCAACCGGACGTGCGCATCAACGTCCACATGCACGCCGACCAGGTGACCGTGTCGATCGACCTTTCCGGCGACAGCCTGCATCGGCGCGGGGTGCGCGAGGCCACCACCCAGGCGCCATTGAAGGAGAACGTGGCGGCCGCGATGCTGGTCCGCGCCGACTGGCCAGCGATTGCCGCGACCGGAGGCGGGTTTGTCGACCCCATGTGTGGCTCGGGCACCCTGGCCATCGAAGCGGCCTGGATGGCCAGCGACGCCGCGCCCGGCCTGTTGCGAACACATTTTGGTTTCCTCAATTGGCGTGGTCATGACGATCAGGTCTGGAAGCACTTGCTCGACGAGGCAATCGAACGCCAGGAAGCCGGACTGACGCGCCTGCCGCCCATCCTTGCCAGCGATCATGACCCACGGTCGGTTGCCCTCGCGCGGGACAACATCGCCCGGGCCGGATTGGGTCAGTACATTCAAGTCGAATGCCGCGAACTCAGCGAGGCCCGGCCACCGACCAAGGTTGATACCGGCCTGTTGGCCGCCAACCCGCCGTACGGCGAGCGGATCGGCGAACAGCACGAACTGGTTCCCTTGTATCTGCGGCTCGGCGATACCCTGAGGCGCCATTTTTCCGGGTGGGCTGCCATCATTCTCAACGGTGCCGGATGCCAGATCGGCTTGCGCCCTGATCGCACCTGGCAACTCCATAACGGGCCGATCGTTTGCCGCCTGGAACGGTTCGAGATCAGCCCTGAATCAGATGCGAGCGATCGTCAGCCAGCCCCGGACCTGGTCAACCGGCTGCACAAGAATCAGCGCCAGCTCAAACGCTGGCTCAAGCGCGAAAATATCAGTTGTTACCGGATCTACGACGCCGATATCCCCGAGTACGCCCTGGCCATCGACGTTTACGGCGCCGGTGACGGTCAATGGCTGCACGTACAGGAATACGAATCACCCGCGAGCGTCGATCAGGGTCGGGCCCAGGCACGGCTTCAGGCCGCGCTGAGCGTCATCCCGAGGGCGCTGGATGTCCCGCCGCGGAACATGGTGTTCAAGGTTCGCCGCCGGCAACGCGGCCGGGAACAGTACGAGCGTTTTGGCGACCAGTCGAGGTTTCTGACCGTGCACGAAGGACGCTGTCGATTGCAGGTCAACCTGACCGATTACCTCGACACGGGGCTGTTCCTCGACCACCGCACGGTGCGGCTCTGGCTCGGAGAAGCGGCCAGGAACAAACGCATGCTCAACCTGTTCTGCTACACCGGCGCGGCGACCGTTCACGCGGCCATGGGCGGGGCGATCAGCACGACCAGCGTCGACCTGTCCAAGACCTACCTCGACTGGCTGCGACGCAACCTCGAACTCAACGCCTGCCACGGCCCCGATCATCAGATTGTCCACGCCGACTGCCGGGAATGGCTTGATCGATGCAAGGACCCATACGACCTGATCTTCCTCGACCCACCCAGCTTTTCCAATTCCAAACGCATGGACGGCAGCCTGGACATTCAACGCGATCATGCCGACCTGATCCGGGCCGCCGCGGGCTGCCTGAGCCCGGACGGTGTATTGGTGTTCTCGACCAATCTGCGTCGGTTTCGCCTTGATGCCGAACTGGAAGATGAATTATTGATCGAGAACCGAACGGCCTGGTCCATCCCCAAGGACTTCCAACGCAACCAGCGCATTCACCAGTGCTGGTTCATCCGCCGACCCTGCGACCAAGAATCTCTCGCGCAGAGACGCTGAGACGCAGAGGGAAAAGCCCTGTTATCCCCTGCGTCCCTGCGTCTCCGCGCGATTGGGTTTTAGTCTGTTCAGATGAGATGCATGGACCGTGTCCTCAGCACCTCGCCAGCAACCGGTATAATGGGAAGTTGACTAAAACAAACGGAGAAAAACAATGGCTGAAGCCTCAGCACGACACATCCTGGTCAAGGATCAGGCGCTTTGCGATGAACTGAAATCGAAGATCAGCAACGGCGAGGATTTCGCAGCCATCGCACATGAACATTCGCAGTGTCCATCAGGACGTGACGGCGGCAGCCTGGGCACCTTCGGACCCGGCCAGATGGTGCCCGAATTCGATCAGGTCGTCTTCAGTGCGCCACTCAATGAAGTTCAGGGCCCGGTCAAAACCCAATTCGGCTATCACCTGCTCGAGGTCACCAGTCGGAAAGACTGACAGATCCTTCGTCCCGCTATGCAAAGGGCGCTTCGGCGCCCTTTTTTTTCGGTCACTAAGTGATTTCTTAGTATTTGCAGGACATTTCCTAGGCACTTTGACGTCGATTTCCTACCTGTACCAATGCGTTTCTCTGATCGCGCAACAGGCCGATTATCCGGAAAATGGATCAATATCCGGTGGCGCGTCGACATGATGAAAAATGAGCTCTTGCTGAAAATCACGGCACGCATGGAAGCCGCCGAAAAGGAACTGCAAGCCGTCCGGGAAGAATTCGAGTGGCATCAACGCGGAGAAGCCCTGCAAGCAGACCTCGGCAGCTATATGAGCCAGCTCGAGAAAAAATCCCGTCAGCTTGACGAGCGCGCGGAACAGCGCAAG
>JBLRWT010000344.1:0-3243 GCA_047921095.1 Wenzhouxiangella sp.
CGGCCTCAAGAGAGTTGACGCGCAAGAGAGTATCTACGTGTAGCGAGGCTCTACGTCTTCCGTCCTCCGTCTCCCGTCTTCCGTCTCCCGTCTCCCGTCTAATCCTCTCCCCGTCTTCACCTCTGATACCGAATCTCGCCACCCAAAATCGTCATCTCGACCTGCGTTTCCGCCAGTTCGTCTTCGGTCACGGTCAGCAGGTTGCGGTCGAGGACGACCAGGTCGGCGAGTTTGCCGGGGGTGATGGTGCCGAGCAGGTCTTCCTCGAACACGGCCTGGGCGCAGCCGATGGTGTAGGAGCGCAGGGCCTCGGTTCGGTCCATGGCCTGTTCCGGGAAAAAGCGTTCGCCGTGGCGCATCAGGCGGGTGACCGAGGCGTGATACGAGGCGATGGGGGAGATTGGCTCGACCGGCACGTCGGTGCCGTTGCAGATCACCGCCCCGGCATCGAGTAGTGACCGCCAGACGTAGGCGCGTTCGCGGGCGCGTTCATGGCCGAGCCGCTGCGGTACCCATGGCCCATCCGAGGTGGCATGGATGCCCTGCATGGAAGCGATCACGCCCATGGCGGCAAAGCGGGGCACTTCGTCCGGATGCAGATTCTGGGCGTGTTCGATGCGCCAGCGCAGGTCGTTGTCGTCGCTTTCGGCAAATATTTCCTGGTAGATATCGAGTGCTTCGCGGTTGCCACGATCGCCAATGGCATGGGTGTTGAGCTGGAAACCGTGTTCTAGCGCAATTGCCGCGGTTTCACGCAGGGATTCCGGGGCCACCTGAGGCAGGCCCGCGGTGTCCGGTTTGTCGCTGTAGGGTTCGAGCAGCCAGGCGCCATGGGTGCCCAGGGCGCCGTCGATCTGGATCTTGATGGCGCGTACCGTCAGCATCTGGTCACCGAAGCCGATCATCCGGAAATCGCTCAGGCGTTGCTGCATTTCGGCATTGCTGTGGCCACGTACCGCCAGGTTCAGGCGCACGGGTAACTGGCCATCGGCGGCCAGGGCTTGCAATCGCCCGATTTCGTCAAAGCTCGAACCCTGGTCATGGAACGAGGTGACGCCATGGCGCAGGGCCTCGGCGCCGGCCAGTTCGACCTGGCGCAAGAACCGGGCCTGGCGCTCATTGTCCGTCATCGATCGTTCGGCCTCAGCCAGCGCCTGGCGCACGGGAATCTGCGCGGCCTGGCGCAAGAAGCCGGTGGGTTCGTCCTGGTCATCGCGAACGATGGTCCCCCCTTGCGGATCCTCGCTGTCCCGGTCGATCCCGGCCAGGGCCATGGCGCGCGCATTGGCGAATGAGGCATGGCCACTGGCGTGGGTCAGCAAAACGGGATTATCCGGGCTGACCGCGCTCAGGGCATGGTGGGTGGCAACGCCGTCGAAAGTGATCTCGGGCAGGGGATCCCAACGTTCCTGGTGCCAGCCGCGGCCCCGGATCCATTCGCCGGGTTCGGCCTCGGCTGCAGCCGAAGCCACCATGTCGACGATCTGTTCGAAGGTTGTCGTTGGCTGCAGATCCAGAATGGTCATCGCCTCGCCCAGGCCGAGGAAGTGGCCGTGGCCTTCGATGAAACCGGGAATCACGACCCGACCATCGAGGTCGATCACCCGGGTTTCCGGACCGGCGAGTGCCTGCACATCGTCAGAACTGCCCACCGTCAGGATCCTGCCGTCGCGCACAGCCACCGCATTGCCGTCCGGGACCTCGGAGTCGACCGTAATCACGGTGCCATTCAAAAGCACCAGGTCGGCCCGTGGGCTCGCCGTCTCAACTTGATAGTCGGCAGTGTCGCAGGCTGCCAGAGCGAAGGCGGCGGCAAGCATCAAAAAGTATCGGTTCATGGCGGGTCTCTACGGCAAGATTGGATTGGGTCGGCTCACAGAATACAAGAATACCTGGCGCCTGTTTTCCTGGCGCCGGGGGTTCTTGGCCATTTTCGCTGGAAAGAGTACGCGGACCGCTACGTATCCGCGCTCACGACTGGTCGATCACCGAGTTTGCCTGTTTCCCTCTCCCTTCTTCCCTCTACCCCTCTCCCCACGAGCGATAGCGAGTCTAAACAATCGTCGGCCGTACAAAAGCGGGTTCTTTGCGATAAAAACGCTCTCGTGATTCAGGGTCGTCAAGCGCTTCGGCCAGGGCGGTGGTCAGTTCGTACTGGCGGTCGTCGTATCCGGCGTGCGCGAAGGCGGCCATGAATCCGGCCTGTCCGCCTTCGTGGACATTGGCCACCGCCGCGAGTTGGGGGTGATCGAGGGACAGGTCCCCGGGGTTGTTGAAAGACGCCTCGCAGGCCTGCTTTGAGAGCGAGTGGTAACTGCGGCAATTGAGGGGCCGGGCGGCGTAGCCGGTGCAACGCCCATCGACCAGGGCCGGGCAGGGCAGCTTGACGGTCAGAACATTGGCGGATTTCAGTTTGCGGAGTTTTTGGTCAGTGGCAATCAAGCGCTCCTCGAAGCGGGTGAATGCTTCCGGGCTGAGCGTGCGGAACAGGTCGTCAAGCAGCGCGAACACTTCAATCGGTGTGGCCATGACCCGCAGGTGGCAACAGAAATCGCAGCCGGCCCGGCAGGCAACAGGACCACGACTTTCACGCGGGAGCCGGTCGAGTTCGCTTTCGATCAGACGCTGGGTCTGACGCAGCGCCTCGCCAGGATCACGGCGCACGCTGAGAGAGGTCTCCGTGAAACTGAGCTGGGTGACAGAGATGCGAATGGTCTGGTTGCTCGAACTCGATTCATTCATGTAAAAAAGCCCGGGCGGGTGAAGCGCCAACATTCAAATGTGCGGCCGAAGCGATGGCGGCGGGGTGGCCAGAAGCTCCTGAATACTACAGTACTTGCTCCAGGTCGGAGCCTGCAGTATCGATTCAGTCCGGCGAAAGCAGGCCAAAACCGGTAGAATCGCGCGATTGCTTATGCGAAGCGATTCGTGCGATTAATCCGGGACACTCAACCAAAGCCTGACCAGAAGCCGGCCACCGCGCTGGCCGTGGGTAACTTTGACGGGCTGCATCGCGGCCACCAGGCCCTGATCAGGGCGGTGTGTGCGCGCGCCGATGAATTGACGCCGGCCCTGATGTGTTTCGAGCCATTGCCTGCAACCTTCTTTCGACCGGACAAGCCGGTATCCCGTGTATTGAATGTGCGCAACAAACTGGATCTGTGCCGCGGTTATGGCATTGACCGGGTGTTCATGCTTCGGTTCAACCGTCGTTTCGCAGCGCAAAGCCCGCAGGCATTTGCC
>JBLRWT010000345.1:0-3239 GCA_047921095.1 Wenzhouxiangella sp.
GACGGGCGAAGAGCGGTTGCGCAGCCCATCCCGCAAGTGCCCCGACCAGGCTACTGACAAAGGCGAGGAGCCCGAGCTGCCATGTCAATGCCAGGGTGAGTGCGTGACGGCCGACCCCCATGCAGCGTAATAACGCCGCCGGAGTCGCATACCGTTGCACCACGAATCGGCCCAATACCGCACAAGCGCTCCCGCAAAGTAGCAGGACCATGACGCTGACCATGCCAAGGAAGCGACTGACACGTTGACTGATGCGTGAGAACGGATGGTGGCCTGAATTCGGCTTGAGCACCTCGATGTCCAGTTCGGCCACGGAGGCTTCGATGGCGGCCAGGTCAGCATCGCTACCCGCGATCAGGTGGCGGAAATCACCGCGGCCGTTGTCGAGATCGAGCCCCACTGCAGGCAGGTCCTGCATGCCGATCAGGACCCGCGGGAGCGTGTGCTGAAGTTGCGTGAGGCGATCCGGCTCGAATGCCAGTTCAGCCGCTACCCAAAAGCTTGCCCGGCCGATCTGGATGAAGTCGCCGGATTCTGCACCCAGTGAATCCATGGCCCGTCGGTCAAGCCAGGCGGCTCCCCGCTCGGGCATGGTCGCCGGCACACGGGTGTTTCCACCGGCAAGAATCAATACTTGCCCAACAACCGGGTAGCCCTCGCTGACGGCTTTGAGGGCGACGCTGTGGTAGTGCCCAGGCCCGGTTGCACCCACGGTAAAGGACGCCGTATGCGCGTGCGCAGTCGTCGAATGCCTTGCGAACACCGCGGGGTCCACGGGATGGTCTGACCGGATTACCAGGGGTGCCCCGAGAAAATGGGAAATGTCACGGTCGAGTGCGCGCTGGATGTCCTCTGCCAGGAAGCCCAGCGCGGCGGTAGTGGCTGATCCGATCGTGACGCACACTGCCAGAAGTACCAGTGCGCGTTGTCGCGCCAGACGGCTGCCGATGCGTTTGGCCAGGACGAGACTCTGCATTATGGGGTGTCGTGAAGTCATTGCAGTCTTCCATCAACAAGCTCGTACACGCGGTCGCAGCGGCTGGCAACGGATTCATCGTGGGTCACCAAAACCATTGCCGCACCGGTACTTTTCTGCAGTTCGAACAGGCAGTCGATCATCGCGGCGGCTGTGGCGCGGTCCAGGTTGGCCGTGGGCTCATCGGCAAACAGAATCTCGGGCTCCAGCGCAAAGGCACGTGCCAGCGCCACCCGTTGCTGCTCCCCGCCGGAGAGCTGTCGCGGAAAGTGTCTGCAACGCTGCTCGAGTCCTAGCCTGGTAAGCCAGTGGACCGCCTTCTCCTGAGGTCGCGCACGACCAAACAGCTCCAGCGGCAGGGCGACGTTTTCCTCGGCGGTCAGATCATCGAGTAGATGGAACGCCTGAAATACGAATCCGGTTCGCCGGGAACGCAGCGCAGCCCGGTCATCCTCGCTGAGCAAGGTGAGCTTTTGTCCGGCCAGCTCGACAACGCCGGCCTGCGGCGTGTCGAGCCCGGCCAGTAGTCCCAGCAGCGTGGATTTTCCGCACCCGGAAGCGCCGACAATCGCTACCGACTCTCCCGGGGCCAGTTCCAGATTCACGTCTTTCAGGATCGCCAGCGCGCCGGCGATGGTGTCGAACTGGCGCGCCAAGCCGCGCGCGATCAATACAGGAGCGCTCAACGCACCCCCTCCGAGTCAGCAATAAAGGCCAGTGCGGGCTGAAGATAAGCCTCGGGCAATACATGTTCGCTGGCGAAGAATTGCATTTGCTTGTGGGGCGTGGCCAGGGCCTCGAAGACCTGCCGATTCTGTACCGGGCTCGAGTAGGGATCGTTACGCGCAAGCAGCATCAGTACGCGCGCCTGGTCGATCCGCGCCACGTGATTTCGCGGCGCCACCGGTGAAAGAGCGCGATCCACATAGGGCGGCACCATGGTTAGCACCGATCGGACGCGCGGTTCGACGGAAGCCAGCAACAGACTCATTTGCGCCCCCATGCTGTAGCCGAGTACGAACAAATGATCCGTATCCAGTTCCGGGTGGGTATCGGCCCAGCGCAGAGCGATCCGGTAATCACGCACCGTATCGACGATCATGCGCACATACGGTGTGGGATTGTCACCCCGCGCAAAGCCGATCATTTCCCTTGGCCCGACATTTTCCACACGCCGCAGGCCGTGCAGGCGGGCATCCAGTGTCAGCACCGCGAAACCGCGCTTGCGCAGCTCGTCGACCAGGCGACCGCCAAAAACGGGAGTGTCGGAATTCCACCAGATCCGTTCGTCCGTGCCCATTGGATGCATCGCCAATGCCAGGGGAACGGGGCCGTCAGTCTCTGAAGGCATGCCCAGAGTACCGGTGACCAGCGAACCGTCGTCGGCATTGAATTGAACGCGGTAGCGGCGCCCGAGTGTGTCGGCCTCCATCGGCTCCTGTCCGACCTCGGTCGGGTACCGCAAGTCAATACCGAACCAGTCCCCGAGCAGGGCCTTGCTATCGTCGTTATAAACCGTTCGGGCGCCGTCGCCATCGGTCTCCGCGGCCGCACCGAGCGCAATCAGCAGCAACAGGCTGGAAATAATGTGTTTCATCGAGATTCTTCACAGGTTGAGTGGCTGCCGAGCATACGGATGGGGTGCTCAAACGCGGCTCAAATGCGCTTCAGTCGGTATGTCCTGCACTCGCGGGCGCAGGAATATATTCCGACCACGGCATGGCACGGATCCTGCCGCGCGCCCGTATCATCTGGACGAGGAATATCGGGTCAAGGGCCAGGAGGTCGCGTGGGCCCGCCAGAGGTCCCATCGCCACCGGTGAACCGTTTCCCTCTCCACTGACACTGTAAGAGTATTGACGGCTATTGTCGGCGCTGGTCCAACCATCCCCGCCGTCAGAAAGGCTGCTATCGACAGGCCGACTGGCGCAACCAGGGGAGGAACAAATGCGGACAGACCAATCCATTGCGCTCGATCACTATCTGGTGACCGTTGCCCGTATGGGAGACAAAAGCGCATTGGGACGGTTGGCGCAGCGTTGGCAGCCGAAGCTGCTGAAGCACGCCCAGCGTCTATTGGGCGAAGTAGAGCCAGCCCGCGAGGCCACCCAGGATGCCTGGCTCGAGATCCTGCGCGGTTTGCCTGGCCTTCGTGAGGCACGCGCCTTTCCCGCGTGGGCCTATCGGATTGTCTCGCGCCGCTGTGCCGGCAGCATCCGTCAACGCCAGGGCCGACGCCGGCACGATGTTGCCGAGACGTTCG
>JBLRWT010000346.1:0-3233 GCA_047921095.1 Wenzhouxiangella sp.
CGACCTGTTCGAGCAGGCGTCGGGGACCATCAACCACGCTGAACTGCACACCCAGCCGCTCCAGTGCCCCGGCGATGGCCTTGCCGCCGCGAAGCGACACGTCCCGCTCGGCGCTGTCGCCGCCGATCACCAGGGCAACATGGCCCATCTGCAGCACCTCAGGCCGGGTCATGGTCATTCTCCAGAAAGCGCTCGCGCAGTAGCTGGCCCAGACGGCCCACGTCACCGGCGCCCATCACCAGCAACAGATCGCCATCCTCAACAACTTCATCGAGCTGATCGGGTACTTCATCGACCGAACCGACCCGGTGAACCGGCGCCTCACCGCGCTGGCCAACAGCCCGGGCAAGCGCATCGGAATCGATACCGGAAATCGGTGTCTCTCCAGCGGCATACAGGTCGGCCAGGATCAGCACATCGCATTCGGACAACACTCGGGCGAAGGCATCGAACTGATCACGAGTCCGGGTATATCGATGCGGCTGGAACACCAGCACCAGGCGCCGACCCGGCCAACCGGCACGCGCAGCACGCAGCACAGCGTCGAGTTCCGTCGGGTGATGGCCGTAGTCTTCGAATGCGAGCGCGTGGCGCTCGCCAAGAATCAGGTCCCCGATCCGGGCAAAACGGCGACCAATACCGCCAAAAGCCGCCAGACCCTCGGCGATGGCCTTGAATCCGATCCCCAGTTCCCAGGCGATGGCCGCAGCCCCGAGCGCATTCTGAACATTGTGACGGCCGGGGTGAACGAGGCTGACCGGCAGGCCCTCTGTCGCCTCGGGCAGCCACAGCAGAAAGTCCATGCGCTGGCCGCTCTGGGTCAGGTCAGTGGCGCGGACATCAGCCTGGTCGCTGAAACCGTAGGTCACCACGTTGCGTCCGACACTGGGGACCAACTCGGCCACGTGCGGATCATCAAGGCACAACACGGCCACACCAAAGAAAGGCAGATGATGGAGGAATTCCAGAAACGCCTGCTGCAGATTGTCGAAGCTGCCCTGGTAGGCATCCAGGTGATCGCGGTCGATATTGGTGACCAGCGAAATCACCGGCTGCAGGTTGAGGAAGGAGCCGTCGCTCTCGTCGGCCTCGGCCACCAGGTAACGCCCTTCGCCAAGACGGGCATTCGACCCAATCGAATTCACCAGCCCGCCGACGATATAGGTCGGATCCAGCCCGGCTTCGGCCAGGATGCTCGCCACCAGCGAGGTGGTGGTGGTCTTTCCATGGGTTCCGGCCACGGCGATACCCTGGCGAAAGCGCATCAACTCGCCGAGCATGACCGCCCGGGCCACCACTGGAATTCTCTGCTCGCGCGCGGCGACGACTTCCGGGTTCGACTCCGGTACCGCGCCGGACACGACGAGGACATCGGCGCCAGCCATGTGCCCGGCGGCATGACCGATGGCCACCGTGGCGCCCAGCGTGCGCAGCCGGCGCACGCTATCAGAATGGGCCAGGTCACTGCCGGACACTTCGAACCCGAGGTTGATCAACACTTCGGCA
Organism: Wenzhouxiangella sp.; assembly: GCA_047921095.1. Classification (GTDB taxonomy): domain Bacteria; phylum Pseudomonadota; class Gammaproteobacteria; order Xanthomonadales; family Wenzhouxiangellaceae; genus Wenzhouxiangella. The sequence goes on from JBLRWT010000346.1 coordinate 1,507, forward strand.
ATGCCGCTCATGCCGGCACCACCAATGCCAACAAAGTGAATGCGTCGAACCCGATGCATGAGGCTGGGTGCCGGGCGCAAGTTCTTGTTCATGCCGATACCTCCACACAGGCTGCTGCGACCTGCTCGGCGGCCCGCGTTCGGCCCAGCGCCCGGGCCCGCCCGGCCATGGCGGCCAGCTGCTCGCGCGTTGTGCCCTTCAAGCGTGAAGCCAGCGCTTCGGCGTTCAAATCCCGCTCCTGGACCAGCCAGGCCGCATGGGCGGTGGTGAGGTAGCGTGCGTTGGCGGTTTGATGGTCATCGACCGCATGCGGAAATGGCACCAGCAGGGAGGCCACCCCGGCCGCCGACAGCTCGGCCACGGTCAGGGCGCCGGCTCGGCAGATCGCCAGGTCGGCTGACGACCAGGCCGCGGCCATGTCGTCGATGAATTCGACCACCTCGCCTTCGATCCCGGCCGCGCGATAGCTTTCAGCCGTCGATGCCAGTTGACGTCCGGCCTGATGGGTGATGGTGGGTCGCTGCTCGACAGGAAGCAGCGCCAGCGCTCGCGGCACGATGTCGCTGAACGCCGCTGCACCCAGGCTGCCACCGATCACCAGCAGTTTCAATGGACCGGTGCGTTGGCTGTAGCGCTCATCCGGATCGTCCAGAGCAACAATATCGGCACGCACGGGGTTGCCGCAGTGTTCGCCGTCTTTCAAGACATTCGGGAATCCCGTCATCACGCGGCTTGCCCACGGGCGCAACCAGCGGTTGGTCATGCCGGCAATCGCATTCTGTTCATGGATGACCAGCGGAATCCCCATCAGCCGCGCCATGATGCCGCCCGGACCGGCGACGTAGCCGCCCATGCTGAGCACACAGGCCGGTTGGCGCTGGCGGAAGATGCGGCGCGCCTGGACCATGGCCTTGAGCACACGCCAGGGCGCGGCCAGCCAACCGGCCAGTCCCCGCCCGCGCAGGCCGCTGATGCTGATCTGGTCGAGTTCGATGCCGGCGGCCGGCACGACCCGGTTTTCCAGGCCATGCGGCGTGCCCAGCCAGCTGACCCCGGCGCCCTGCTCGATCAGCACACGGGCCACGGCCAGTCCAGGGAAGATATGGCCGCCGGTCCCGCCGGCCATGATCAGGATGTTGGGCATGGTCATACCGACCACCCCTTGCGCCGGCGCGGGCGCTCGAGTTCTTCGTGCTTGAGTTCCGAGTCAATGCGCAATATGACTGCAACGGCAATCAGGGTCATGATCAGGCTGGAGCCACCGGCCGAGATCAACGGCAGGGTCAACCCCTTGGTCGGCAGCATGCCCAGGTTGACGCCGATGCTCACCAGGGCCTGGATGCCGATCCAGAGTCCGATACCCCAGGCCAGGTAGGCCGCAAACGGCTTCTCCATCCTCAAGGCCTTCAGACCGATGCGGAAGATCTGGCCGACCAGCAGCGAAAACAACACCAGCACCAGAAGGATGCCGATCAATCCGAACTCCTCGGCCAGCACCGCGAACACAAAATCGGTATGCGCTTCGGGCAGGTAATAGAGTTTTTGCACACTGGCGCCGAGTCCGACCCCGGTCAGCTGTCCGCGGCCCACCGCGATGAGGGCCTGGGTCAGCTGAAAGCCGGCATTGAATGGATCGGCCCAGGGGTCGACGAAGGTCATGACCCGCTGCAAGCGATAGGGTTCGAGTGCGGCAAAGCCGAACAGTGGCAGGCTGCAGGCACCGAGCA
>JBLRWT010000347.1:0-3210 GCA_047921095.1 Wenzhouxiangella sp.
GATAGAGTTCCATCAGCACGAGTTCGCAGATCGCGACATCCTCGCGCGTGCTGCACTGTTCGATGAACGCTCTGGCCGGCTGGTGCTCTGGACACGAGCGATTCTGGGCGTACAGCAGGATGTTGGTGTCTATGGAGAGCAATTCAGGCGTTGCCCAGTTCGCGCCAGTGTTCTTCCGGTGCCTGGAACTCGCCGAGTTCGCCAGGTGCGGGTGGTTGCCACGGGGTGCTGCTGCGCCCGGGCGGGTAAATACGCTGCATGTGTTCGAGGCCGCGGCGCAGCACCTCGGCCAGACTGATTTCCTGTTCGGCGGCAATGCGCTTGGCTTCGCGGTAGAGCTCGTCGGGGAGTTGAATTTGGGTGCGAATCATGATGTAGAAATTACATTGGTGCAGGGATGATGTCAACTAGGGGGTTGAAAGGCTACTGAAGTCAAAGGCGGTTTCGCCCCGTTCCACTGATGGGCGAACTACTTTTGGCATACGCCCCAAAAGTAGTCAAAAGCGACGTTTTTGCCCGAGATGGCACCCGGCTGCGCCGGGTCCCCTGTGCTTCTCACGCCAGGCGGCGGTCGCTCAACTCTCTTCGCTACGCTCCGTTCAGACACACGCTCCCTTGTTTCCGCCTGGCGCTGTGATGCTCGGCGCCATCAAGGGCGGAAGGTCAAAGCGCGAGGTCGGAAGACGGGAGACGAAGGCGGAAGGCGGAAGGCGGAAGGCGGAAGGCGGAAGGCGGAAGGCGGAAGGCGGAAGGCGGAAGGCGGGTAGGAGAACAAGCGGCGATGCGGGTGTTGCATCGCCGCTTGGCTGGTTTTTTATAGATCGAAGCGGTCGAGTGTCTGGACTTTGTGCCAGGCGGTGACGAAGTCTTCGATGAATTTTTCTTCACCATCGGCGGCGGCATATACTTCGGCCACCGCGCGCAGTTCGGAGTTGGAACCGAAGATCAGGTCGACCGGGGTGGCAGTCCATTTGAGGTTGCCGGATGTGCGGTCGCGGCCTTCATAAACGCCCTCCTCATCAGCCTTCGACCAGACGGTTCCGTTGCCCAGCAGGTTGACGAAGAAGTCGTTGGTGAGTACGCCGGGACGGTCGGTGAACACGCCATGGGCGGCGCCGTTGGTGTTGGCGCCGAGCGCTCGCATGCCGCCGATCAGCACGGTCATTTCAGGCACCGTCAGCGTCAACAGATCGGCCCGGTCGACCAGCGCCTCGGCCGGAGATAGTGGGCTGCCGTTGCCGAAGTAGTTGCGGAAACCATCGGCTTTGGGTTCCAGGAACGCGAACGATTCGACATCGGTCATTTCCTGAGTGGCATCGGTGCGGCCGGGCTGGAACGGAACTTCAATCTCATGGCCGGCATCGCGCGCGGCCTTTTCAATTGCCGCGGCGCCACCGAGCACGATCACGTCGGCCAGCGAAACATGTTTGCCACCCGACTGGTTGTTGTTGAATTCAACCTGGATGCCTTCCAGCGTTTCAAGCACTTTGGCCAGCTCGTCCGGGTTGTTGGCCGGCCAGTTGATCTGCGGCTCCAGCCGGAGACGCGCACCATTGGCGCCGCCACGCATGTCAGTACCGCGATAGGTGGCCGCCGACGCCCAGGCCGTACGGACCAGTTGTGGCACGCTCAAGTTCGAATCCAGGATCATGGCCTTGATACTGCCGGCATCGCTGGCATCGATCAGATCATGATCGACTTCGGGCAACGGGTCCTGCCATAACAGCATTTCCGCCGGGACTTCCGCGCCAACGTAACGTGCGCGCGGCCCCATGTCGCGGTGGGTCAGCTTGAACCAGGCGCGCGCGAAGGCATCTTCGAACTGGTCCGGATTGGCCAGAAAGCGTTCCGAGATTTCTCGATAGGCCGGGTCTTCTTTCAGCGACAGGTCGGTGGTCAGCATGATCGGCGCATTGCGCTGGCCTTCGATGTGAGCATCGTCCACGGTGTTGTCCAGCGCACCGTCTTTGGCCACCCACTGGAGTGCGCCGGCGGGACTGCGGGTTTGCTCCCACTCATGATTGAGCAGGTTGGACAGGAACATCATGGACCACTGCGTCGGCAGTTGCGTCCAGGCGCCTTCCAGACCACTTGTGATGGTGCCCTCGGCGTTGCCCGTGCCGCATTCGTTGATCCAGCCTAGGCCCTGTTGCTCGATACCGGCGGCAGCCGGTTCGGGGCCGACGCAGCCTTTCGGTGCCGCCGCGCCGTGAACCTTGCCGAAGGTGTGGCCACCGGCAATCAGGGCCACGGTTTCCTCGTCGTCCATGGCCATGCGGCCGAAACTGGCGCGAATATGTTGCGCTGCAGCCAGCGGGTCCGGATTACCGCCCGGGCCTTCCGGATTGACGTAAATCAGGCCCATCTGCGTGGCCGCCAACGAACCCTGCAATTCTCCATCCTCGTCGAAACGCTCATCGTCGAGCATTTCGCTCTCGGGGCCCCAGTCGACCCGTTCTGGCTCCCAGTCGTCTTCGCGGCCGCCGGCGAACCCAAAGGTCTTGAAGCCCATCGATTCGAGCGAGACATTGCCGGTCAGAATCATCAGGTCAGCCCAGGACAGCTTGCGGCCGTACTTTTGCTTGACCGGCCACATCAGGCGCCGGGCCTTGTCCAGATTGGCGTTGTCCGGCCAACTGTTGAGCGGATCAAAACGGAGTTGTCCGCCGCCAGCGCCGCCGCGGCCATCGATTACGCGGTAGGTGCCCGCGCTGTGCCAGGCCATGCGAATCATCAACGGACCATAGTGCCCCCAGTCGGCGGGCCACCAGTCCTGTGAATCGGTCAGCACCGCCTGGATGTCGGCCTTGACTTGATCGAGATCCAGCGAGGCAAACTCGGCGGCGTAATTGAAATCCTCACCGTACGGATTGGATTTTGGCGAATTGGCGCGCAGTGGAGTGAGATCGAGCTGTTCAGGCCACCAGAATTGGTTGCTCTTGACCTGGCTCTGAGCTGCGGTGGGGATGGGTGCGGCCAGTTGAACAAGCGCTATCGCGCCGGCCGCCAGCAACATGGTTGAAATTCTCTTCATGGCAATATTCCCTGGGTCGTGATGAAGTGGCTGGTTAATAGATTGCCTTAATGGAAAACCATGGTCCAATTGATTATTACTATTCGATTGATTGAAGCTGTCCATGCTCGGAGGATGGAGGTCTGAGGTCTGAGGTCGGAGGACGGAGGACGGAGGACGGAGGACGGAGGACGGAG
>JBLRWT010000348.1:0-3208 GCA_047921095.1 Wenzhouxiangella sp.
CGCCAACTCGAGCGGGCTGCACGCTCGACCCGACGGACGCTGAATCAACCAATCGCCGTGCTTCCTCTGGTTCGACGTTTGGCCGACTCGCTGACTCGTCTTTACGCAGACCACAACCTGGCTGTCACCGTCGATGGCGACCAATTGGTCAGCGTCCGGGTCGACGCTCGCGACCTGATGGAACTGTGCGGTAACCTGATGGATAATGCGGCCAAGTATGGCAACGGTAAAATGCATGTTTATGTCGAACATGGCGAGCCCGGCAGCCGCGAGCCCGGCGTGCTGATCACGATTGCCGACAATGGGCCCGGCATCCCGCATGAGCGTTTTCGCCAATTGCTCCAGCGTGGTGTACGCGATGACGAGCGGCAGGAAGGTCAGGGCCTGGGCCTGGCCATCGCGCAGCAACTGGTCGAGGCCTATGGCGGCCGTCTGGAGCTTCACCGTTCGGAACTCGGTGGTGCGGCCGTTCGCATTGTGTTGCCACCCCGCTGATGAGTGAATGAAGCGTTTGCTTGACATCATGGCCGCGTTGCGCGATCCGAAGGGGGGCTGTCCCTGGGATCTGGAACAGGACTTTCGCTCGATCGCGCCCTACACCATCGAAGAGGCCCATGAAGTGGCCGATGCGATCGAGCGTGGGAACATGACCGACCTCAAGGATGAATTGGGTGATCTGCTTTTCCAGGTCGTTTTTCATGCCCGGATGGCCGAAGAGCAGGGCGCATTCACTTTTGATGAGGTTGTCGATGCCGTCGCCGACAAGCTGGAGCGCCGCCACCCGCATGTATTCGGCAACGCCAATATTGCCGACGCCGAAGCACAGACTGTCAACTGGGAATCGATCAAGGCGGCCGAGCGGGCCAACGAAAACGATGGCGACCGCAGTGTCCTGGCCGGCATAGCACGCGGATTGCCCGCGCTGAGAAGAGCCGTCAAGCTGCAGAAGCGGGCTGCGCGGGTCGGTTTCGATTGGCCAGACGTGGTGCCCATCTTCGACAAACTGCGCGAGGAAGCTGTGGAGCTCGAGCAGGCCCTGGCCGCCAGCGACGTTGACAATATCGAAGAGGAAGTCGGCGACCTGCTGTTCGTGCTGGCCAACCTGGCGCGCAAGGTTGATGTCGATCCCGGCGGCGCGCTGCGTCGCAGCAACCACAAGTTCGAAGCCCGATTTCGGGCCATGGAAACACTGGCCGAGGAACGGGGTCTGAAACTGAACGACTTGAGTCTTGACGAGCAGGAACGCCTTTACCAGGAGGTCAAAAGGGCGAAGGCAGGAGAAGCATCATGAGTGTGCCGGAGAGGCGGTGTTTTTGTTGGGGGTTTTTTTCGTCATGGCGTTGATCGGGCCGAGGTTGCAGGTGGCCGCACTCGGGTTGGCGGCATTGTTGCCGACTGCGGCGGCCAGCAGTGAAATCAATTCAAGGACCGGGATCATCAGCGAGGTACAGTTGGTCGATGCCACCCCCCTGGGGGAAGGTGCGTTTCTGATTCTGTCGCTGGAAGATGGCAGCAGCTACCTGGTTCCAGATCAACGCCAGATTGCTGGCAGTGCCGGGGTCAAGGTGGCCATTCGGTATCTGCCACCCGGTCAGGATGATGAGCTAGGGCAGGCCTGTACCGTTCATGTGCTGGGCCTGCCCATCGTCCTGGATGGCGAGGAGGTTCTTCACCGGGCACAGAGACCATTCGAGATCTATTCCAATGACAATCCTGACTGCAAAGTACAGAGTGCTCAGTCGGATTGAGCCGGGGTGTCTTTTTCGGGTATCATAGCCGGCTTGCCAGTTTTGGGGCCGTTAGCTCAATGGTAGAGCAGTAGGCTTTTAACCTATTGGTTGAAGGTTCGAGTCCTTCACGGCCCACCATTACCCATGTCTGCCTCCCAAGTCCCGGTATCCTCCCAGAGCGGCCTTCACCGCAACCTCGAGGCCATCGTCAGACGCCATCTGAGCTCAGTCTGGCGCCAGCCGATTCGGTCCCACAGCCGGAGGGCCTTCGATGCTGTCTCCGCTCGGGTAGCTGGCGCCGGTGCCCTGGTGCTGGATTCGGGCTGCGGTACCGCGCATTCCACCCTGGTCCTGGCCAGTCGTCACCCGGAAGCGCTGGTTATCGGCATCGACAAGTCGGCATCACGACTGGCCCGTGCACCGCGACTGCCGGACAATGCGATTATCGTTCGTGCCGAGTTGGCCGACTTCTGGCGCCTGGCCCGGGCGGCGCAGTGGCCGGTGTCGCATCACTACCTGCTCTACCCCAATCCGTGGCCCAAGCCCGCGCACCTGAAGCGCCGCTGGCACGGCCATCCTGTTTTTCCCGACCTTCTGGCTCTTGGTGGACATCTGGAATTGCGCACCAATTTCGAGTTGTACGCGCGCGAATTCGTTCGCGCGCTGGAAATTGCGGGAGTGGTCGACAGCAAGGTGGTATCGTTTGCGGGTCAACAACCCGTCAGCCCGTTCGAGCGCAAGTATGCCGACAGCGGGCAGGTGCTATTCGAGTTAACCGCTGACCTGTAAGGAGGTCTGTCCATGAAAGTGAACCACTTTTTCACGTTTGTCATGTCCGTGGCGTTATCGCTGCCGCTGCTTGCCGACGATCGCCTGCGCGAAGCCATCAGCGATCCAGATCGCCCCGCGGCACAGGCAGAGCGTGATCCGCACCGCAACCCTTACGAGACGCTGACTTTTTTCGGCATAGAGCCCGACATGACCGTAGTCGAGCTGTCACCGGGTGGTGGCTGGTATACCGAGATCCTCGCGCCCTACCTCAAGCAGGAGGGCCAGTATATCGGCGCCCATTGGAACCTCGAAGGCGATGTGCCTGATTTCTATCGCAGCATCCGTGCGCAATATGAAGATCGTGTCGCCGACACCGAGCGCTTTGGCGAAATCGAGATCGTCGATTTCGACCCGCCGGAGCTGGTCCGGCTGGGCGAGCCGGGATCGGCCGACATGGTCCTGACCTTCCGCAACGTGCATAGCTGGAAACGGGCAGACACCTTCAGGGACGTGGCCCGTGCGGCTCATGCCGTGCTCAAACCCGGCGGCGTATTTGGCGTCGTCAGCCATCGCCTGCCGGAAGACCGTGAAGCCGACCCTGATTACGAAAGTGGCTACGTCAAGCAAAGTTCCGTCGTTGCCGTGCTCGAATCCGAAGGCTTCCGACTAGCTGATCGCTCCGAGGTCAATGCGAACCCGGCCGATAC
>JBLRWT010000349.1:0-3207 GCA_047921095.1 Wenzhouxiangella sp.
TCGGTCACCAGCCAGGCGTTCGGATGGGAATCCAGCCAGGTCTTGAGCCGCTCCGGGGTGATGACCGTGAGCTGATCACGCATGGGCAAGCGGCTGAAAACGGCTTCTGGCAGTCCCGTCATCCGGATTGCCGGGGACAGCAGTTTCCAGTGCCAGGGCAGGGCGGTCAGATCGAACCAGCGCTGAAGGGTGGGCCCCCAGTCATGCAGGCCGACCAGGTGACCGTCCCCGGTCCAGTGCAGGTCAAACTCGAAGTAACGGACGCCCTGCTGGTACCACCAGGTCATTACCTCGATGGCGTTGGCGTAACTGCCATTCACGCTGCCGCCGCTGGCGTGGGCGATGATCCGTCGATCCGTCGTGATCCGCTCGAATTCCAAGGTAGTTTCCCGTCTGTGTCGGCGGCAGGCATCCTGCCCCGAACGTCCCCGATGAACCCGGCCTCGCTGCTGCCGCCAGGGGGCGCGGAAGGGCTCGGATGTGGTATTATTCCATCTTTGCGACGCCCTGTTCCCGGCCCTGTTTGCAAAGGTGGGCCGCGATTTATTAATCATATAAGAATCAGGGATATGCGCACTCAAACTCACCTAATGTTGGAACTTTCCTGATGGCGGAACTGGCACGGGAAGTGCTCCAGGTCAACCTGGAAGATGAAATGCGGCAGTCTTACCTCGATTACGCCATGAGCGTGATCGTCGGAAGGGCGCTACCGGATGTGCGTGACGGCCTCAAGCCGGTCCATCGGCGGGTGCTGTTTGCCATGCATGTGCTGGGCAACGACTACAACAAACCGTACAAGAAATCGGCCCGCGTGGTCGGTGATGTCATCGGTAAATATCACCCCCATGGCGATACCGCGGTCTACGACACCATCGTGCGCATGGCCCAGCCATTTTCCATGCGCTACATGCTGGTCGACGGGCAGGGCAACTTCGGCTCCATTGACGGCGATTCGGCTGCGGCCATGCGATATACCGAAGTCCGCATGGCGCGCCTGGCGCACGAAATCCTTGCCGACATTGACAAGGAAACGGTCAACTTCGCCCCCAATTATGACGAGTCGGAGTATGAGCCGACGGTCATGCCGACCCGGGTCCCCAACCTGCTGATCAACGGCTCGTCCGGGATCGCGGTTGGTATGGCCACCAATATTCCGCCGCACAACATCAATGAGGTGATCAGCGCCCTTCTGGCCCTGGTCGAGGAGCCCGAGCTTTCCATCGACCAGATCATGGAATACCTGCCGGGTCCTGATTTTCCGACAGCGGCAATCATCAACGGCGCCGATGGCATCGAGCAGGCTTATCGTACCGGCCGTGGCCGCATCTATCTGCGCGCCCGTTCGCATGTGGAGCTCGACGAAGCCGGTCGCGCCAAGATCGTGGTCACCGAGTTGCCTTACCAGGTCAACAAGGCCCGTCTGCTTGAGAAGATCGCCGAACTGGTCAAGCTGAAGAAGCTTGAAGGCATCTCGGAATTGCGCGACGAGTCCGACAAGGACGGCATGCGCATGGTGGTGGAACTCAAGCGTGGTGAAGTGCCCGAGGTGCTGCTGAACAACCTTTACCAGCACACCCAGCTTCAAACTGTATTCGGCATCAATATGGTGGCGCTGGTGGACAGTCAGCCACGGCTGCTCAATATCAAGCAGATGCTCTCCGCGTTCCTTGCCCACCGGCGTGAGGTGGTGACGCGCAGAACCCTCTATGAACTGAGAAAGGCGCGCGAGCGTGCCCATATCCTGGAAGGTCTGACCGTTGCGCTGGCCAATCTCGATGAAGTCATCGCCCTGATCAAGAAGTCAGCCTCCCCTGCTGACGCCCGGGAAGCTCTGCAGGGACGGCGCTGGGATGCCGGGATGGTGCGCGCACTGCTGGGGCAGGCCGGGGCGGAATTGTCACGTCCTGAAGAGCTGCTGCCTGAGTACGGCCTGACCGACGATGGCTACCAGCTTTCGCCAGCCCAGGCCCAGGCCATACTGGATCTGCGTCTGCAGAAACTGACTGGATTGGAGCAGGAGAAGCTGGCGGAGGAATACGAGCGGCTTCTGGGCGAGATCAAGGAACTGATGCGCATTCTGTCGGAACCTGAGGCGCTGATGCAGGTGATTCGCGATGAGCTGGCGGCATTGAAGGAACAGTTTGCCGATGAGCGGCGCTCGGAGATCGTTCGCGACCATCTGAACCTGACCATGGAGGATCTGATCACGCCGGAAGACGTGGTCGTCACCCTGTCCCATGGTGGCTATGCCAAGTATCAGCCACTGGACCGGTATCGTGCCCAGCGCCGGGGTGGTCGTGGTCGGAGCGCCACGCGAACCAAGGACGAGGATTTCGTCGAGCGCTTCTGGGTCACCAACACCCACGATACGCTGCTGGTGTTCACCAGTGCCGGCAAGGTCTACAAGACCAAGGTCTACGAACTGCCCCAGGCCGGGCACAACAGCCGTGGACGACCGATGGTCAACCTGCTGCCGCTGGACGAGGGCGAGCGCATCAACGCCGTTCTGCCGACACGCGAGTTCCCCGATGACTGGTTCGTGTTCTTCGCGACCCGTTGCGGGCGGGTCAAGAAAACGCCGTTGTCGGACTTCGCCAATATCCGATCCAATGGCATCTGGGCGGTTTATCTCGAAGAGGGCGATGAACTTGTTGACGTGTCCTTTACAGACGGCACTCGCGACATCCTGCTGTTTTCTTCGGCGGGCAAGACCATCCGTTTCAATGAAAACGATGCCCGCCCAATGGGACGACTGACCCGCGGCGTGGTCGGCATTCGCCTGAAGCCGGATCAGCAGGTCGTATCGATGCTGGTCACCGGCGACGACGCCGGTGATGTGTTGCTGGCCACGGCCAATGGTTTCGGCAAGCGCACACCGCTGGCTGAATTCCCGGTCTACAAGCGCGGCGGCCAGGGTGTCATCGGCATCCAGGTTTCCGAACGCAATGGCGCGCTCGTTGCGGCATTGACGGTGGCCGAAGATGACGACGTGATGCTCACATCCAACGCTGGCACGCTGGTCAGAACGTCGGCCGGCGAAATTTCCCGCCTGAGCCGCAATACCCAGGGGGTCACGCTGATCCGGGTTGCCGAAGGCGAGCAGGTGATCGGCATGGCCCGAGTCGCGGCGGCAGAGGACGAAGAACTGGTCGAGGAAGACGACGAGGCTTAACGCCCCGGGGCGCCTCTGAATAACCCTGTACTCAG
>JBLRWT010000350.1:0-3204 GCA_047921095.1 Wenzhouxiangella sp.
CCTCCCCCTGGATCAGCACGTCGAGGATGCGGGCCGGCTGGTTGGTGTTGTTGGTGGCCGGATAGGCGTAGACACGAAACACCGTGTCACCGGCGGGATTGAGGTTGGTCGCCAGGCCATCGGCGATGAAATTTCGTGTGCCGGGACGATTGTTCTGGGTGGGAAGCGCGAGCGTAATACTCTCGGTGAGGCTTCCTCCAGCCGGACCATAGTCGAGCGTCAGGTTGGCCGGAGCATTGTTGTTCTGCCGGAATCCTTCCAGCCTGAAGTTGACCGAATCCAGGCCGATGGTATCGAGTCTGAACTCGTAATAGGCACCGGTCATGCGGGCGGCGGCAAGGGTCTGGCCCACAACCTGGGCACGCGCAAGCCACTCCGGGTTGTCCAGGGCAAAGTTGAGGCCCGGTCCGGCCTGGGCGGCGGCAATTCCGGCAGCGAACTCAAAAGTAGGCGTCGGCGCGGTCGCGCTGTCGAATGATCCCCACTCGGCCAGGGTGGTGTTCGGGCCGAGCGCCTGGCACGCCACCGGTGGCGGAGGCTCTTCGGTTACGACCAGAGACGCCTCGGCAGTATCCGAAGGATCCGCGGCATCCCCGACGAAAAGGTCGGCGACGTTGTCCAGTTCAACTGGATAGGTCGCGAAGGAGTCAAAGGGCACAGTCACCGTGGCCAGGATGGTGCAGGTCCCGTTGGGACCGATCACGCCGTCCTCGAAATCAATTTCACCGCTTCCAGGAACGGCCGTCACGATTCCGCCGCAGGTGCTGCTGGCATTGGCCGGATTGGCCACCACCATATTGCCGGGAAGTTCATCGGTAAAGCGATAGCCCTCGACCGTGAACGGATTCGGGTTGGAGATCGTGAAACGCAGGGTCGCGGTTCCGTCAGCACCGATGGTTGACGGAATGAAGCGCTTGGAGAACCCGGCATCGCTGGGATCGTTGATGATGATCTCGCCCGGCGAGTGGCTGAAGTCGGTGTTGTAGTGGAAGCTGCCGCCGGAAAGATCGTAGATCAGGGCCAGAAGGCCGATCGAAGCACCACCGCCGGCGATGATGTCGATTTCGTACGTGGTGACGACCACACCGCCGGCTTTGCCGGAGGACAGGCAGGAGTTGTAATTGGGGCTGATCAGATCGGGCTGCCACTGACAGCCATCCGCATACAGGCTGGGATTGGGAGTCGGAACACGGCTTGGCGGCGCGGTCAGCACACTGTAGGTGGTCTCGACCGACTTGACCTGGAAGATCGTATTGGACAGGGTGAGAAAGGACTGAATCTGTTCGTAGGCCGTGGCAGTCTGGGTAGTCAGCTCGATGAAGTAGGTTTCACCCACCGCCAGGTTGAGGCCACCACCGGTCCCGAGTGTGACCCAGTCGGATTCGTCCGCCGCTTGCCCCCAGCGAATCAACTGGGTGGAATTGCGGTTCTGAGACACCAGCCTTTCAATGAAAATCGCCCGTGGCGCGGGGCTGGAGAATGTCAGTTCGGTAGCCTCATCGGTGGCCAGGATGCTGTACTGGCGTGATTGACCAAAGGCAGACGCTGAGCGCGTCAACTGAATTTCGAAATAGGCGTCGAAACATTCGTCTTCGCCCAACGGACCCGTCTGCAAGACTGTAAGCGAGCCAGGACGATCGTCGATGTAGGCATTGGCCTCGTCCCAGACGAGCTCGACTTCCACGTTCGGCGTATCGGCTTCGGTGCAGACACGGGCCCCTAGCGGGAACAATTCCGGACCGCTGGTCAATGGCCGGTTGTGATCCAGGCCGACCACATCCCAGGTGATCGGCGTCACTGTCAGCTGGGCATGGGCCGTTTGCACGATGGCCAGGACCATCAAAACGGCGCCGGCTCGGGATAATCCCTGACGCCAACAGATCAATGCTGCTGCGCCCATGATATTCATGAATCCCTTGAAACCCCTGGTTCCCTTCAATCCCTTCATCTCTGCAACCCCTTGTTATTATTTGTTTATTATAAAATCATGATATGTGCGTTTTCCCCCAGCCGGATCGGAAAGGAATCCATTTACCCACCCTGCCTGTTTCGCTCAAGCTCTGTCAGGCATTCAAGGCAATGAGGCTCTCGTAGATCGCAGCAGAAAGTGAAATACATCACATCTAACCCTCAATAGCGAGCGATAATACCAGAAATAAAATGAAGTTTTTGTTTTCGTAGAGGACGCATTCGATTGCAGACGACCCGGTTTTGCTATCAGGCCTGAGCGTGGCCGCGCCGGGTTAAACTCGGAACACGGAGACCGATCCAGGGGAGTTACTTATGATCAAGGGTATTCTGGCCGTGGCTGTGGCCGCGGCACTGGTGCTGACCGCGGTCGTGGTTTACCGAGCGGTGACATGGCCGTCGAGCCAGCCCGAGCCGGCCGAAGTGTTTCACGGTGAAATCCGCGAGGGGGCCGTCGAGCGGTTGGCCGAAGCCTTGAGTTTCCCAACCATCACCTGGACCGATCGCGAGTTCGACACGGCGGTGTTCGATGATTTTCTGGCCTGGATTCAGACCAGCTATCCGCTGACCCACGAGCGACTGGAAGTCGAACGGCACGGCGGCTACTCGCTATTGATCAGCTGGCCCGGCGCGGATGCGAGTCTCGACCCGGTCTTGCTGATGGCGCACTACGATGTAGTGCCAGTCGAGCCGGGCACGGAGCACGAATGGACCTATCCGCCGTTTGACGGCACCATCGCCGACGGCCACGTGTGGGGCCGCGGTGCGCTGGACGACAAGTCCGGCATGACCGGCATCCTGGAGGCAGTCGAGTCGTTGCTGGCCGAGGATTTTCGACCGCAACGCACCATCCTGCTGGCATTCGGCCACGACGAGGAGATCGGCGGACACGACGGTGCGGCCCGCATCGCCCGTCATCTGCAGCAACGCGGCGTACGGCTGCACTGGGTGCTCGACGAAGGCGGCCTGGTGCTGAACGACAGCGAGTTTTTGGGCGGCCCGGCTGCTTCGATCAGTACCGCGGAAAAAGGCTATCTCAGTCTCAAGCTGGTCGCGCGCGCACCGGGCGGGCATTCCAGCCAGCCGGGCCAGCGCACCGCGGTCGGACTGCTGGCCGAAGCCATCGACGACATCCAGAAGCAACCCTTTCCGGCCAGGCTCCAGTCTCCGACCACTGACATGCTCGACATCATTGGCGGCGAGACAGACGGGTCGCTTCGTTATCTGGTGACCAAC
>JBLRWT010000351.1:0-3197 GCA_047921095.1 Wenzhouxiangella sp.
ATCAGCGGAACGATCTCGACCAGGCCACCAAAACTGATGACGATCACGATCAGTACGGCCATGAGCCCGACATTCTTTTCAATCTTTTCGTGCAGCATCCAGGCTCTCCTTTATGCAGTCGCAAGTTCGGCAACTTCAACATCGAAATCACGCTTCGATGCCATTTGCCAGGTCTTGTACATGTTGTAAGCCATGATGAACATGCCGGCGGTAAAGATGATCCCGCCAATCAGGCGCAATATGTAATACGGCTCGGTGAACTTCAGAACCTCGACGAAGGTATAGGTCAGCGTGCCATCATCGTTGAAGGTCCGCCACATCAGGCCTTGCATGAGCCCGGCAATCCACATCGCGACGATATACAACACGGTGCCGACGGTCGATGTCCAGAAGTGCCATTCGATCAGCCGAGTCGAATACATCTCCTTGACCGCGAACAGGCGTGGAAACAGGCAATACAGCGAGCCGATGGAAATCATCGCCACCCAGCCCAGCGCGCCGGCATGCACGTGGCCGATACCCCAGTCGGTGTAGTGCGAGAGGGCATTGACCGTCTTGATCGACATCATTGGCCCCTCGAAGGTCGCGATGCCGTAGAACGACAGGGCGACGATCATGAAGCGCAGGATCGGGTCGGTCCGAAGCTTGTGCCAGGCGCCGGACAGGGTCATGACGCCATTGATCATCCCGCCCCAACTCGGCGCCAGCAGCATGACCGAGAAAATCATGCCCAGGGTCTGTACCCAGTCCGGCAGCGATGTGTAATGCAGATGGTGCGGGCCGGCCCACATGTAGATCGCGATCAGCGACCAGAAGTGAACGATGGACAAACGGTAGGAATAGATCGGACGCCCCGCCTGCTTGGGCACGTAGTAATACATCATGCCGAGAAAGCCGGCGGTCAGGAAGAAGCCGACCGCATTGTGGCCGTACCACCATTGCACCATCGCATCGACCGTACCGGAGTAGATCGGATACGAATGGGTCAGCGTGGCCGGCATGGCCAGGTTGTTGACGATATGCAATACGGCCACGGTCAGGATAAAGGCGCCGAAGAACCAGTTGGCGACGTAAATATGCTTGACCTTGCGCTTGACGATGGTGCCAAAGAACACGATCGCGTAGGCCACCCAGACCAGCGCAAGCAGAATCGCCAGCGGCCAGATCAGCTCGGCGTATTCCTTGCCCATGGTCAGCCCCATCGGCAGGGTGATCACGGCGCCGACGATCACCGCCTGCCAGCCCCAGAACGTGAACGACGCCAGCCAGTCGCAGTAGAGGCGTGCATGGCAGGTGCGCTGAACGGCATAGTAGCTGGTCGCGAACAGGGCCGAGCCACCGAAAGCGAAGATCACCGCATTGGTGTGCAAGGGTCGCAGGCGACCATAGCTCAGCCACGGAATCTCCCAGCCCAGCCCGGGCCAGATCAGTTGCGCGGCGATGAACACGCCGACGGCCATGCCGACGATGCCCCAGATGACGGTCGTTACGGCAAACTGCCGCACAACCGTGTCGTTATAGATTGCAGTTTGGCTCATGAAGGTTTCCTGTAAGGTGCTGCCGGCCTTTGATCGGACGGAATTATCAGGGCAGCACAGGGGAGTCAGACTTGACCAGGATCAATCTTTCACATTTGCGACTGTGGGACAGGGAAAGCGAAACACAGCGGTCATTGTCAACGAGCCGTTATGATGAGTGCGAGTCTGTGCTGGATGGCTGGTTTTTTGCGTAAACGAATTTCGATCGATGACTGGCTGATGACCGAAACCGTCCGCCACGCCGAGGAAGGTACTGGCCGAAGAGGAGACGATGAAACGGCCCTGAAGCTTGCCACGCTGGCAGGCGCGCGACCGGATACCAGGCTGGTGGCGCGCGCGCGTGCCCTGCCCGGCGCCGAGGCCGTGCAGGGCGATGTCAGCCGTCTACGCGGCCTGATGGCCAGGCTGGCCGTTGTTCTTGTCGGGCTGGGCCTGCTGGGCGGCTGGCTGGCGGCGCGCGCAGGAATCAGCGACCGCGAGATCGATATCCTGTTGATCTCGTTCACCCTGCTGGGATTTCCCAGCCTCATGCTGCTGGTCTGGTTCGCCTTCCTGCTGGCCAGCTTTCGCGGCCAGGCAACGGCCGGCATACTGGGACGCCTGCTGACGGCCGGCCTGGTTCGCCTGGCGCCGCGCCTGTTGTCCAGCCCGCTGGCGGCCGAAGTGACCCGCGCCGGCATCGGCCTGCTACGCACCCCATTCGGACGCTGGTACCTGAGCACGTTGTCGCACTTGTTCTGGCTGGCCTATGCTGGTGGCGCCCTGCTGACCCTGATCATTTTTTTCAGCATTGTTCAATACGACCTGGGCTGGGGGACGACTCTGCTTCGGGATGAAACCATCATCGCCATGATCGAGGCCGCCGGCGCGATGCCGTCGGTGTTGGGCATCATGCCGCAACCGGACCCGGCCTGGATCGCCGCCGGCCGTGAAGGCGGGCTGGCCGGAACCGAGCGGGCCACCTGGGCCCGATTCCTGCTCGCCCTGGTGGTTGTCTATGGCGCGCTGCCGCGGATGGTCCTCGGCCTGTTCTGTGCCGGCATGGCCGCCAGTGCCGCGCGCAATCTGACCCTGGACCGCAAGCAGCCCGGCTACCTGCGCCTGATGCCGTTGCTGAATCCGGCGCCGACCACATCCAACAAGCATGGTGAGGCGCCGGCGCTTCCACCGCCCAGACCCAGGCGCGTCTCGAAAAAGCCGGCGGGTCCGGCCATCCTGGTCGGCATCGAGCTGGAACGCCCCGACGCGGACTGGCCACCCTCGATACCCGGAATCGAGTTACGCCCGCTGGGCCGTGCCGACCGCCGCAGCCAGCGCCAGGAAATACTGGCCGCACTCAAGGCGCTGAGCGATCCCCCGCCCACGCTGCTCGCCGTTTGCTCCCTGTTGCGAACGCCCGACAGCGGCACCGCGGAATTGCTCAACCGCCTCGCCGATGCCGCCGATAGCGCCCTGATCCTGGTGCTGGATGAACAATCACTGCTGACCGAGCGTGGCGGCGACCCGGCGGCGCGCCGCGCCGACTGGGAAGGACTGGCCGAGCGTGTCGGTGGCCAGGCCATCGTCATTGATCTCGACCGGCCCGATGCCGCATCGCTGGCGCGTCTCAAGCAATGGGTTGGAGAAAGCGCATGAAGCTGCCACTGCTCAGAATTGCCG
>JBLRWT010000352.1:0-3197 GCA_047921095.1 Wenzhouxiangella sp.
TGGTGGAGCCTGTTTCACTCGCGGCGAGCCACCTGGCATGACCTGGCGTCGGGAACGGCGTTGGTGGTTGAGGAGCGGGTGAAAGGTGAAAGGTGAAAGGAAAAGAGGGGGAGACGGGAGACGGGAGACGGGAGACGGGAGACGGGAGACGGGAGACGGTGGTCGGTGCGTCGGGAGATGGGAGATGGATAGAAGACGAGACACCGGGGAACTGGCGTCAATTTTGTTCAGAGCCTTCGCAGCAGGGCCACGGCTGTGGCGGCGATGACCAGTGCCGGTAGCAGGGACGACAGCCATAACGGAATTGGCAAGAGCATCGCTGCCCCCTGGGTCAAGCGCGTCAGCACGAAGAACAACAAGCCGAACGCCACGCCAGCAAACAGGTTCAATCCGCCCCCGCCGCTACGGGCGTTGCGAAAAATGAATGGCAGGCCGATCAATATCATGGCCAGCACGTTGACCGGGTAGATGAGCCTGCCCCAGAACGCCTGCCGATAGCGATCAGCGTCCAGATCATTACGTTCCAGAAAAGCCTGCATTTCCAGCAGATCCGGCAAGGACAGCAAACGTGGCCGGCTGATCGTGGCGGCGAACAGCTCCGGGCTCAGGCCCGACTCCAGTCTCAATTCATTCACTTCCTGGCCGGCGTCACGCTCGCCGACCAGGCGCTGACGAGCCTGAGGCAATAACCACTCACTACCGGTATGAGCAGCCCGATCGGCAGCCATGATCTTCCGCGGACGCATGCCCTCGCCCAGGGTATAGATCAGCACATCGCCGAATTCCAGCTGGTCATCGGCCAGCCATGCCGAATAGGCAATATGGACCACGTACGGACCATCGCGCAGCCAAAGCGATCCATACTCACCCAGACTAACCTGCCCGGTTCGGGCCTGCTCGCGCTCGGCACGGGCTGTGGCCTCCAGCCGCGGCAGTGCAAACTCTGCCAGCATCATCAGCACGAACAGACACAGGGCCACAGCGGCCAGGACCCGGCCGACCAACTCGCGCCGGTCGAAGCCGGCCGCGCGCATGGCGACCAGTTCGTTGCCAGATGCCAGCCCGCCCAGGCCCAACAGGGTTCCGATCAGTGCAACAAAGGGAAAGATGTCATAAAGCCGACGCGGCGTTGTCTGAAGCAGGTACCAGAGCATTTGCAAACCGCCGTAGTCGCCGGTCAGGGCGCGGGCCTCCCGAATCAACTCGATCAGGGTATAAATGCCAACCAGCAGAAGACCCACCAGCCCGATACCGATCAGCACGCGGCCCATCACGTAGCGACTGAGTATCCCGGGCACGAGCGCTACCAACGTCGCCACTGCCTGACCATCAGAACCACGCCCAGCAGGCCGATCGCGCCGTGCAGCGGCCACAACCCGGGACCCGAGGCCGTGCCTCGCTGTTCCATCACGATCAATCCGGCATGAATGGCATTGCTGTAGAAAAGGTAAATCGCCAGCGCAAGCACCAGGCTGCCCCAGCGTCCCTGGCGCGGCAGACGATGCGCAAGGGGGATGGCCAGCAGGCCGAGGACCAGCGCAGCGGCAGGCGCAGCAAGACGCCAGTGCCATTCGCGATGAGCCGCCGGGCTCTGGGGTGGCCACAGTTGCGGCAGCGTTTGAACCAACTCCCCATCCACGCCGCTGGACATGGTCGGCATCGGTAGCCGGATGTCGTTGCGGGCAAAATGCATATCCCGCAGGCTACCCGCGCCCAATTTGGCCGGGTGGCGCACCTGGTGGCCGTCATGCAGCGAGAGATACCGGCTGTCATCCAATGGATCGGCCCAAAGCCGGCCCCGGGCAGCGGTCAGTATTTCCGGAAACTCGGGGTCGCTGTGCCGCACAAAAACATCGGTCAGGCCGCCGTCGGCCCGATCAACCGACCCGATATAGATCGTCAAACGCCCGTGATCCAGATTCTCGAACTGGCCCGGCTGCAACCCCGCCACCAACGCGAAGCGGGCAGCATCGGCCAGCAACCCGGCTGTCCGATCGATGGCAGTCGGCGCAAGCCATCCCGCCACCCCAAACAAAGCCGCTGACCACAAGCTTGCAAGTAGCAGCACTGGAGCCAGACAGCGCGCAAAGCTGGCGCCGCCAGCCCGCATGACGACGACTTCGCTCTGCTCGGCCAGGCGACCAAACGACAGCAGCAAACCGATCATCAAGGCCAGTGGACCGATCAGCAGCACCGCTTCCGGAATTCGCAACGCCAGCAGCGCAAGAATGCTGGCCGCTGGCAATCGACCCTGGGCGGCATCGCCCAGCAATTCCGCCAGGAACAAGGCCAGGATCACGCCGAGAAAGACCAGCAGGCTCAGGACGCTGGCTACCAGGCCCTCACGCAGCAGATAGCGTTGCAGGATCAACATTCGCTTACGGGACGGTTACAATGCCAGATTGGCATTTTGGACAGGCCACGCTTCATGGGTTCCACCCTGTCACGGGCGTAGAGCGGTTCCATTCATTAAAATATGTATACAGGAAATCACCAGCATGCAGTTTACAACCACTAGCGAACAGGCACGCAAGATCAACACCGACTGCCTCATTCTGGGTATTGCCCAGGACCAGCCGTTCGATGCCATTGCCAATGACCTGGACTCGGCTGCCGATGGCGCGCTCAAACGTCTGGATGCCAGCAAGGATCTGCCGCGTCAGGCCGGGAAAACCCTGATGCTGCATGCCCTGCCCGGCATCGAAGCCAGGCGCGTGCTGGTTGTCGGCCTTGGCAAAACGGATAAATACGACGGAATCGCCTACGTCAAGGCCGTCCAGGCCGCCGGCAAGGCCCTGCGCCAGTCCGCCGCCACATCGGCCCATTGCCTGCTGGCCTCGAGCGAGGTTCGCGACCGCGACCGCAACTGGAAGGTCCGCCAGGCCGCCCTCGCCCTGGCTCATGCCGACTACATTTACACGGCGACAAAAAAGCCGAAGGATGACGCACCCCCGGCCACCGACTTGATCAGCTTTCCGGCTGAAGGCGAGACCGAAAAACAATTGAAGATCGCTGCCGCCCTTGTTGCCGGGATCCAGCGCTGTCGTGACCTTGGCGATGCGCCTCCCAACATCTGCACGCCGATCTACCTGGCTGAAACCGCGAAGAAAATCGCCGCCGAGCACAAGGGCCTGAAGGTCGAGGTGCTGGATGAAAACCAGATGGCCAAACTCGGCATGGGCGCGCTGCTGGCCGTC
>JBLRWT010000353.1:0-3193 GCA_047921095.1 Wenzhouxiangella sp.
CGGGACGACGGGGCGGTGTGGTCGCCTGCGAGCAGGCTGCCTGGGGGTTGTCGTTTTGTCGGTTGGTCTCTGGGTCCCGGATCGTGGTCCGGGACGACGAGGCGATGTATTCGGCGGTCTTTCATTTCTGTATTAACGGCATCGGTGTCGTCGGCGGCTCATTGAAGGCGAGGGTTCGTCAGCGGGCCCGATCCGGGTCTTTTTCTCCCGACAGGGTCCGGCTCGCCAATTCCTTTGCGCCGCATAGCCTGCGAATCGAGGCCGGGACCCGGAACGTGCAGCGGGTGGGCGAATGGAAGGCAGTTGAAGATGCTCGTTTTCCGGTCAGTCTCTTCGCGCGACCAGGACCAGGTGGTCATGGATGCGTAAGGTCACGTCGATGAACTCGCCCAGGATGCGCAAGATCGCCGGGCCCAGGGTGATCAGCGCGAGCGCGCCCCAGAACCCTGGGGTAGCGAGCATTGGCCCGCCCGTTTCAAGACTGAAGATGACTGCAAGCCCGCCAAACAGGCAAAACAGGCTGCCCAGCCAGAAGACCAGCGGGATGAGTATCGGTGCCTTGAAATTCCTGAAGGCGAGCACCTGGTTCCAGCCGTTGTGAAGCATTTCCAGTGGTGCGCCCAGGGTCCGCAGGTCGTGAACGCAGCCGTGGGGGTTGTCATCGCTTGGTGCAATCATGGTTATTCTCCTTTTCGGTCATGGGTGGGCGAGTCGATCATTGCCAGGGAGGATTCGGGCTTTCCGGCAGCAGTGGCTTGCGCGCAGCTTTCGTAATGGAGGATCTCGCGGGACGGCCATGAATTCCCGGTGATCAGCCGTTTGCAGGAACCACGGTCAAAGCCGAGTTCCTGGATGGCCTTGTAAAAGGAGACCTGCTTCAGGTAATGGACCACTGCGCACTCGATGATTCTTCGCGCACCAGCGAGGTCGAGGGCGGCATGACAGGTCCAGTGCCGGTTTCCGTCGGCAGCAACCGGGCCGTAGAGCACAAAACGAACCTCGCGCTCCAGTTCCTCTCGGTCGACCAACTCACCGGGCTTGAGGCGCATCCCCGCGGGATGGTCCGGCAGCGCGCCCAGATCGATGTGCGGAGGCTGATCTTCCAGGAAACCGGAAAACGACGACGGGTAGAAGTTGCAAAGCCCGTCCTGCTCCGTGAATAACTTGATCTGACCCTCCAGGACTTTTCGATACTCGGGCTTGTCGGTTGCCCTGGCCTGCTCGCGCATCCATTCCAGCAGCCTCCGATTGACCGACTGCTGATGCTCCACGATTGGCCTGAAGGCCTCGACGAGCCGGACTCTGCCGTTCTTTTCGGACGCATGCCATCTTGCATACTTGCGCAGGTAGGCGGCTCTTTTCCTGAAGGCCCGCACCATGCCTGACACCGCCGCGATGGCAAACAACACGAGAAGTAGCACCCCGATGGCCAGGAAGGGCGAAAGCAGGGTAATGAACAAACCGATATTGTTGTCCAGCAGGGCTGCGAGCACAAAAATAATGTACACAGCCCAGAGAAAGGTTCCAAACCAGCCCATGATCTACCCTCCTCTGACAGCGTCAATGAGCCGCCGGCCCACCGAGGAATACGCAGATGCGTTGCCTCGTGTTTTTCCGTTTGAATGGTGCAACGGCAAGCAGGCTACGGCATGAGGTCCTTGAAATCAATTGTGTTGTCATCCGAGATTGGCGGCATCGGGTTGCTTTCTGGCTCATCGCCTGGGTCGGGTATGGGTTGGTAGAAGGGGTTGTCGTCGTACAGGCCCTTGAACTGCGGGTCGTTGAGGTAGTCGGGTTTGCCGGCGACGACCGGCAGCCTGCCCGCCTCGGCCAGGATCATCTGGTTGCGCGAGAGCGTCAGCGGGTCGATGTGTCCGGGCAGCCGCAGCAGGTGGGCGATGGATTCGGCCAGCAGGTGGGTGGTGGCGCCGAAGGTCTGGATGTAGCGGGTGTTGTTGTAGAGCGTCCGCCAGTCCGGGTACAGGTACTGAAGCTGGCTCAAGTCCTGCCAGAAGCTCCAGGTGCGAACCCCGTAACCCCTGAGCAGCGTGATCGCGCGTCGCAGCTGCTTGAGCGGCCCGAGCTGGGCGGCTTCGTCGAGGATGAACAGCGTGGGTGTCTCGACCTGGTGGCGGCGCTTGCAGATCTGGTCCATCAGGCTGCCGATCCACATTCTCAGGAAGCGGCCGTGGCTGTCGAGCTTCTCCGGCGGCAGGACCAGGTAGATGCTGATCGGATCGCCGCGCACGATGCCGTCCAGCGGGATGTCGGTGCGGCCGCTGATGGCGCCGAAGCTGTGTCCATTGAAAATGCCGGTCGCGGCCTTGGCGGTCGAAAGGATACTGGCCCAGACCTTGGCCTCGGTTGCCGCAAATCCGCCGGCCATGCGGCGGACCATGTCGTTTTTCGACTTCTGCATCTCCTTGACCGTGAACTGCATGTCCTCGACGCCCTGGTTGATCAGGTAGGCGACCTCGGACAGATTGCGCAGCACCGGCGGCCGGCACGCGGCCACGTGCAGGATCAGCGCGGCCAGCAGCATCCGGGCGCTTTCGTCCCAGAACGGGTCGGGCAGCGAGCGCCCCGGCGCGATCAGCTCGGCCATCGCCATGGCGTGGTCGTAGGCATCGGGTGCGTCGACATCGAAGGTATCGAGCAGATTCAAGCTGCTGCTGTCGGGTCCGGCAATCTCGAATGGGTCGAGTTTGTAGACTGCCTGCCCCATTTCGCGCCGGCGGCGCGCGGTGACCTGGTAGTTCTCGCCCTTGGGGTCGATGACGATGACCGGGCCGGGGTAGGAAAGCAGCGTCGGGATGATCACCGAGCGGCCCTTGCCGGCGCCGGTGGGGGCGATGGTCATCAGGTGGCCCTCGCCGGCGTCGGCGATGGGTTTGTGGGATGGGGTGGCTGCAGTCGGCGCGGCGTTGTTGAAGCCGAAGTTCGATTCGGCGCGGTCGGCAGTCCAGCCGAGGATGGGTTGCGAAGGCGGGTTGGTGTGTTGCGGATCGGTCGATTGCCGAGGGTGGTTCATGCGCGTCCTCCTGGGTAGGTGCCCGGTTAACGCGCGGGGGTGGGATTTTTTTAAAGCCGATTGATCCGGGGTGCGGGTTGATGCATTTGGCGGGCTCGGCGGTGCCCTGCCGGGGAATGGCTGCGCGGTGCGTTTCGCGGGCTCAACGGCAACCCAGAAAAA
>JBLRWT010000354.1:0-3186 GCA_047921095.1 Wenzhouxiangella sp.
CCAGGAATTTCGCCCGACCAATGCGCTGACCGAGCATAGCCGGCATCCGGCCGATAGTGCCGGCTCCCTGTGCTACAACTGCCACATGCCGCAGATCAATTACGGGGTGATGGCGATACATCGAAGCCATCGAATCGAGATACCGGATGCCCAACGCGATGCGACCGCCGGTCGACCCAATGCCTGCCTCAACTGTCACCTGGATGAAGGGACCGACTGGGCTGACCGGGCGCTGGCCGAATGGCCAGGCCACGCATCTGCGACCTCGACCGAGCGGGCCGATGGCAATAGCGGCCGACGCAGTGAATTGAGCACGGTGCTGGCCGGTGATCCTGCGCAAAAGGCCGTGATCGCCTGGCGGGCTGGACAGCCTGACGGCGCTCAGTCTGGTCTGGAGCGAACCTGGATGCTGCCTTATCTGCTGACAGCCATGAATGACATTTACCCAGCGGTTCGCCGTTTTTCCTGGCAGGCGGCCCTGGCCATTCTGGATGACTGGCCGGATGGGCAGGCGCAGCACATCCATCGACAGCTGGAAGGATTCGATTTCATCGCTGAGCGCAATGATCGCGAAGCCCTCTTGCGGCAAGTCCTGGCTGCCTGGAACAGCCTGGATAAAAGCCACTGGCCGCCTCCTCCCCCGAGTTCCGATTTGCAGCCGGATTTCACTTGGCCAGGCGGGCTCAGAGAGCAATTGATCGAACTGGGTCGACGACAGGACAAGCAGATTTCCATTGGTGAATGAGAGAGCCGAATCGACCGCTAAAAACGTTACAGATTGCGCAGTCGCTGGGCCAGGTCGCCGTAGTCGGCGCTGATCAAGTCAGCCCGGTTGCTGCGTGCCAGCAGCGAGGCTAGGGCTGCCGGCGGTTCGATCCTGATGCCCAGCAGGGGTTCGACGACCTGCTCGAACTTGGCCGGGTGAGCGGTCGCGGCGACCAGGTGAGGGCGGTCGTTTCCGGCTGCGCGCCTCGATGCCAGGGCTTCCATGCCACAGGCAGTATGTGGACAGATGACCATTTCCAACTCGGCATGAACCCGCTGGATGCGATTGCGAATGGTCTCATCGTCGATGCTGACCGCGCTGATGCCGGACTGGCGCAGATCACGGTCACGGTAAAACCAGGCCAGGCGCTCGAAGTTGCTCGGGTCGCCCACGTCCATCGCATTGGCCAGCGTGGTGAGTCCGGATCGACCGCGGTAGTCCTTGCCGGAGAAAAAATCAGCCAGCGCCCGGTTGGCGTTGGTTGCCAGAACCACATCGCCAATGGGCAGCCCCATGTCTCGGGCCAGGATGCAGGCCAGCGCATTACCCAGGTTGCCGGTGGGAACGATGACGTCAATCGGCATGCTGGTCTGTCGCTGAAGTTGGGAAATGGCATGGGCGTAATAACAGATCTGTGGCAACAGGCGGCCGATGGAGATGCTGTTGGCCGAGGTCAGGCCGTGGCACCGGACTTGTTCAGGATCGCCCAGCAGCTGCTTGGCCATGCGCTGGCAGTCGTCGAAGTCACCCTGAACGCGGAAGGCATGCACGTTGTCGCCGAATGCCCCAGTTGATGAGCCTGGCGGGCTGAAACCTTGCCGTCCGGATAGAGAATCACGACCCGGAAACCGGGTCGGCGGTGAAAAGCGGCTGCTACGGCGCCGCCGGTATCGCCCGAGGTGGCAACCAGGACGGTCTGAATCGGGTCATTCCGGTCGCGTAGCTGACCGAGACAGCTCGCCAGAAAGCGGGCGGCGAAATCCTTGAAGGCGGCAGTTGGGCCATGGTACAGCTCCAGCAGCCATGACCGACCGGACTCGAACTCGCGTAGCGGGAGCGGCAGGTCGAGAGCCTGCTGGCAGATGCCGGCCAGGCTGTCGGCCAGTTCGCTGCCGGCGAAGAAGGGTGCAAGGGCCTGGGTCGCGGTTTCGGGCAGGGTTTCGTTGTGCAGAAACGTATCCGGCTGAAAGGCTGGCAAAGACTCGGGCACGAAAAGTCCCCCGTCGGGGGCCAGACCTGCCAGCAGTGCGCCGGACAGGTCGACGGGGCGGGCTTGTCCGGCTGTGCTCAAATATTTCATGATGGCGGGAAACTCGGCATGGCCAATGGTCAGGCAATTATCCGTCAAGCAGGCGCGCGCCCTCTGCTTTGACCGGGCTGGTCCAGGATTGTGCGTTCAAGCCATGGTTGCCGAACGCCTGGACCATCACCACGGCCGCGGTCTCGGCGCGCTGGCGGCTGTCGAACCAACCGAACACGGCAGGGCCTGCGCCGGAGATGGAGGCGCCGAAGGCCCCATGATCCAGGGCAGCTTGTTTGACCTCGGCAAATCCCGGGATCAGCGCGGCGCGGCGCGGTTCGACCAGGCAGTCGGCAAGACCTTGTGCGATCAGGTCCGGGTCATTGGTGTAGCAGGCAACCAGTATCCGGGCCAGGTTGGCTTGCTGGGCGACGATGGTCTGGATGTCGAAGGGCTGTTGCAGCGTCTGGCGCGCCAGCCGGGTTTCGACGATATGGTCGGGGTGGACGACGGCGGCAAACAGTCCGTCGGGGACCGGCAGGCTGATCAGGCGGTCGGGCAGGGCCAGCACCAGGCCGCCGAGAAGCTGGGGGCCGACATTGTCACCGTGACTTGAGTCGCTGGCCACCGCTTCGCCGGCCAGGGCGAATGGATACAGCCGGGCATGATCCAGCGGTTCCGGCAACAGGGCGTTGGCGGCGACCACGGCCGCGGTGGCCGAGGCGGCCGAACCGCCAAGGCCGGAGCCGAGGGGAATGCCTTTTTCAATGTGGAGCCTGATGCCAAAACCCGGTCGCTGATCGGCCAGCAAGGCGAGGACGGCTTTTCCAGCGGTATTGTTTTCAGCCGCCAGCGGCAGGTCGGTGACCAGGCCGGTAATGGCCTCGATGATCACGCCGGCCTGATCCTGCCGGGTGGCGGTCACCCGATCGCCCGGGCCTTCAATGACATGGCCAAGCAGATCGTAGCCGACGGCAACGTTGCCGACACTGGCCGGAGCAAAGGCCGTGACTTGATGTCTCGCGCTCACAATTTTGCGCCCAGGGCGCTGGCCACACGCAACAGATCGGCAAAAACACCGGCGGCGGTCACCTCGGGGCCGGCACCCGGACCCTGAACGATCAGCGGGTTGTCGCGGTAGCGTTCGGTGGTGAAGGCGACGACGTTGTCGGTCAACGCC
>JBLRWT010000355.1:0-3176 GCA_047921095.1 Wenzhouxiangella sp.
ACTGCCGACGATATCCTCGCCACACCAGAAGCGCAGCAAATCCAGGCTGGTGACATTGATGCGATAGTTGCGGCCATTCGCGCAGGCACAGCCTACGTCAACGTGCATACGGTGATATCTCCAGGTGGCGAGCTACGCGGTCAGATTCGCGGATCCAGGCGCTGAAAACCAAGTCCCGGCACTCACCAGCGTGAGTGCCGGGATGAAGCGGCCCGAATCGCCGCAGCCTTCTGTGTGGAACGCCACACATCTGGACAGTTGTATTGGCGCGGCAAGCACGCATCGCGACAATGCCCTACAATTGATCTGGTTGAGTTGACCGGACAGGCGGTCCCAAAAAGGCACTTACCGGTAGGGACCCGCCCCGTCTTTTGGCAAGCGGCGCTCAAGGAGAGCTTGTATGCCCCGGAAGGCCACCAGCTTGAACGATATTCTGGCGGAGCTTCGCCGCCGGCACGTCTTCCGCGTTGCGGGCGCTTACACCATTTGCGCCTGGATCATTCTGCAGATCGCCGATATCGTGTTTCCACCGCTGATGGTGCCGTCCTGGATGATGACGGTGCTGGTGGTGCTGTCGATCATCGGCCTGCCGCTGGTCATCATGCTGGCCTGGATTTTCGATATCACGCCCGAGGGCGTAGTCCGCACCGAGTCGGTCCATGAGGTGACCGACGAGGACAGTGCGATCCACTGGAATCCCCGATGGATCGACTACGTGATCATCATTGCCCTGCTGGCCATCCTGACCCTGGTTCTGGGCCATAACCGCAAGGATGACCCGTTGCTTGAACAGTCCATCGCCGTGCTGCCTTTTGCCGACTTGAGCATCGAGGGCGCCCAGCGCTATTTCACTGATGGGATGGCCGAAGCGCTGATCAACAGTTTGAGTCTGGTTCCTGAACTCAAGGTCGCTTCGCGCACCTCGTCGTTCGCCTTCCGCGACATGCCGACTGACATACGCGAGGTCGCCGGCCAGTTGGGCGTGAGTACAATTCTCGAGGGCAGCGTACGTAAATTCGGGACCGACTTGCGTATTGATGCACGCCTGGTTGACGGCCGGCACGGATATAACCTCTGGAGCCATACCTACGAGGGGTCGATCGACAACGTGTTTGCCGTCCAGGACGAGATTGCGCACGCTATTGTCGATGCACTGCAAGTCAGGCTACTGGGCACCACCCACCTGGTCAAGCCTGCGACGCAAGACCAGGATGCCTACGATCTTTACCTTCGCGGTCGCGCCTACCTGCGGGAAAAAGGGACCCTGGAGAATCTCGGCAGCGCCGTTGATCATTTCAAGCGAGCCCTGGAACTCGATGCGGAGTTCGGCCTGGCCATGGCCGGTTTGTGTACGGCCCTTTGGGAACAATACGACATCACTCGCGACACCGTCATGGCCGATCAGGCCATCTCGACCTGCAGGGAGGCAGCCCTCCACGAAACCTATGCCGAAACGCATGTTGCGCTGGGAAGTCTTTATCGCGGTACCGGAGAACTGGAGCAGGCGCATGCGGCGCTCGAGCGCGCACTGACCCTGGAACCAAGGAATGCCGATGCCTTTGCCGCCCGCGGTCGTGTATTCATTGCCGAAGGCAAATTCGACGAAGCCGTGACCGATATCCGTCAGGCAATCGAACTCGACCCGGCTTACTGGCGACACCATTCTGACCTGGGAACGGTGTACTACCACACGGGCGCTTTCAGCGAAGCCATTGAACAGTTTTCCCGAGCGATCGAGCTGGAGCCGGTCAGCCCGATTCCCCACTCCCACCTCGGCGGCATTTATTTCCTGCAGGGCCAGAACCTCAAGGCTGCCGATGCCTTCCGCAAATCCGTCGAGCGCGGGCCGACCGCAAGAGCCTATTCGAACGCCGGAACCAACTACTATTTCTCGAAGAATTTCCCCGAAGCCGAAGCGATGTTTCGCGAAGCGGCTTTGATCAATCCCACTGACTATCGTTACCGGGGCAACATCGCGCATGCCATCGCTCTCCAGGACGATCGCATGGATGAGGCGCGGGACCATTACGAAAGAGCCATAGCCCTGGCGCTCGAGCGGCTTGAAGTGAATCCTTCTGATCATCCCGCCCGCGCCAGCCTGGCCACCTACCTGGCCAGGATCGGTCGGGTCGACGAAGCCAGGATCGAACTTGAGTCACTGTCCGAAGTCGAGCCCCTGGATGCCATTGCCCATCATGGCAAGGCCATGGCTTGCCTGTTTCTCGACGAACACGATCTCGCCATCGAACACCTTGAAAAGGCGGCTCTAGCAGGCTACCCGGCGCACCTGATGAGAGCCGACCCCAATCTCGCGCCGCTTTTGCAACATCCCACATTCCGGGATCTGATTCGGAATGACATCGATTGAAATAAACCTGTGGAGAGAGATACGATGAAAACTGCATCGAAACTTGTATTTGCCTGGCTGTGCCTGTTGGGAGCCTCAGCAGTTATGCTGGTCGGCTGCGAACCTGCTGACTCCCCGGAAGCCCGGGAAGCCCCCGAAGCGCGGGAAGCCCCGGAAGCCCAGGAAGCGCCCGACCCGAGCCCCCGGCGGAGTGGCCAGGACATGCCCGAACTGTGCACCGAGGATTGTGAAGTTGCCATCACCCTGCCCGAGGCCGTGGACCAGTTGCCATCGGTTCCCGACGTCATAAGGGTCACTGGCAACACGGAGGTCAACTTCCAACTTGAACGCGGCAGTTCGGAAGATCAGCGTACCGTGCTGTCGTTCGAACAGCCTGCGTTCGTTGATGGCCAGGGCAATCCGCTTTATACCCTGGAACTGGGGCCTGGCAACAACCGCCATCTCACCCAGCCAGCCGAAGCCAACGTGTGCAGTCCACCCGATGGCTGCCGGTATGTCGTGATCGATGTCGGTCAGCCGCAACGGCCTTCGATCATTTCAAGCCCGCATATCATTATCGAATAACAAGCAAAATCCCGGTCATGCGCCGTGCATGACCGGGATCCTTGCCTGGACGCCCGGGTACGGGAATACGGGTACGCACGGGTGGTTCGGACATGGCAAGGTGCCGGATACTTTTGGAAATCCGGAAATAGGGCGTTTATACTTCCTATACGCTACGCTGTTTATACTCGACCATGCGTCTGGTATCTGGAGGCCGATATGCCGCTGTTTCTGATCGAACGACGATTCGCCGACAAGCTCGAGG
>JBLRWT010000356.1:0-3175 GCA_047921095.1 Wenzhouxiangella sp.
CTGGCAATTGCGACTGCTGCCGCCGGGCCTGGCCGCACGCTCGATCCAGGTCGACAACTGGAGTTTCCCTGCGCAACCGGCCGCCAGCGCGCGCCATGAACTGCGCAGCCGCCTGGGCCTCGGTCGCGATGCGCTGGTCTTCGGCACGCTCGGCAGGGTGGAGCCGAGCAAGGGACTCGACGCCGTGATGGAGGCGTTCCATCGTGCAAAGCCGGCTGGAGCCAGCCTGGTGATCGTCGGTGACGGCAAGGCGCGGCGCGGCTTGCAGGCGAAGGCCGGTCCCGACGTGCATTTCGTTGGTTATAGTGATCGGCCCCGCGACTGGCTGGAAGCCTTCGATATCTTCGTCAGCGGCGCCCGCTCCGAGCCGTTCGGCCTGGTGTTTCTCGAAGCCATGCATGCCGGGTTGCCGATCATCGCGTCCGCCTCCGAGGGCGCCCGGCACTTGCAGCAGCACATCGGTGCACCGCTGATCACCATCGATGACGTCGAGGGCTTTGCCGAGGCCTTCTCGGCGGCCGCTGCGAAGCCGCCGCAGCGGAGGCGCTACGAACTGGAGCGCTTCGACGCCCGGGCACGGAGTGCTGATATCACAGCCTTTTACGACCGCTGTCTGTTACCCACCTGAAAGCCTGTCAGACTTCGCCCTCTAGCTGCCCTAGGCCCGGGCATCGTCCGGCAGTGGCGAGCGACTGAAGAGCAGGTTCCGCAGGAAGCCCCTGCGGGTCGAGGCGGCCAGCAATTGCTTGCAACCCTGGATGGCTGGATATTCGTGGACGATGCCGTTTTCCAGCAGATACAACAGGGGAAAGTCGGCAGCGAGGGCGAACAGCAGGGCGGCCGGATCGTTGCCGTGCTGATGCAAGTGTTCCGGGGCAAACTCGATATACAGCCGTTGCGTCCTCGCCAGTGTGTGGCTGCCACCCGCCAGCGCTTGCGGTTCGTGGCCCTCGATGTCCATCAGCAGCAGATCGATATCGCCGTCCAGAGCGGACAGCGCGGTGTCCAGGCGCACCATCGGCACCTCGACGCCAGCAGGTGATGCGCCTGTCGCGATACTGGAATTGCCGGTGTTGATGGAATTCCTGGCAAACACGGCGCGGCCGTCCGCCGCGCTAACCGCGACGTTGTGCACCAGGGCATTTTCGATGTGATTCAATATCAGATTTCGGCTCAGCAGGCCGAAATTTGTCGCGTCGGCTTCGAAGCCGACGATGCGACCCGCAGCCTTGGCCAACGGAATCAGCACGGCCCCCACGTGTGCGCCGGCGACAATCACCGCGGGGGATTCTCGTCCGAGACAGCGAATGAGCCATTCGATTTCCAGGCGGTCGTAGCTGCCGTCCATCAGCAGGCGACGCCCCACATTGAAATCGCCCGCTTCGACCAGCAACTCACCGTTCCAGGAATTGGCGAGGATGGCCCGGCCGAAATTCGACAGCACGCGATTGCGGAGTTTCTGCCGCAGTTGGCGGCTCAGCCGCTTGTGCAGGCGCATTTTCATCGGCACATACTGAGTCTCATCCCCGCCACACTGGCGTTCATCACATGTTCCCACGGCGATGCGGTATCTGGGAACCGGACGGGCTCACAAAAGGTTGGTAATCAAATTGCAGTAGCCGCGTTCGTGTAACAGATGGCGAACCACGGCGTCTATTGGTTGGGCGTATTGACCGGAAGCACGATGTCGACACAAAGACCGCGGGTCATGGCCCTCCTCCACAGCGTGATAATGCTGGCGATCCTTGGAGGATGTTCTCAAGATGGCGATTCGCGAGGCGAACAATCAAGCCGGTTGATCCTGACGGGCTCGAGTACGGTCGCCCCTCTGGCGGGTGAAATCGCGAGGCGGTTCGAGGCTCGACAACCCGGCGTGCGTGTCGACGTCCAGACCGGCGGCTCGTCGCGGGGGATCGCCGATGTCCGACGCGGCATGGCCGATATCGGCATGGTGTCACGAGCGTTGAGCCGGGATGAAGCGGACTTGGCTGGCCATCCCATCGCCCTCGACGGCGTCGGTATCATCGTCCACCGCGACAACCCGGTCTCAGCGCTGACCGACGAGCAAATCGTCGCGATCTTTACCGGCCGCCACACGCGTTGGAGCGAAGTCGGCGGGACGGATGAACGGATCACCATCGTCAACAAGGCTGAGGGCCGAGCGACGCTGGAGATGTTCCTGGGCTATTTCGGAATGAGCAGCCAAGCCATCCGCGCGGATGTGGTGGTCGGCGACAACATGCAGGGCGTCCGAACCGTTGCAGGCGACCGGAGCGCGATTGGCTACGTGTCGATCGGCACTGCCGTGTATGAGGCATCGCGTGGCACGGCCATCCGGTTGCTGCCAATGGGAAATATCGAGGCGACGCTGGCCAACGTGCGCGACGGAACGTTTCCGCTCTCGAGGCCGTTGCACCTGGTCACAGAGGGCGCTCTGTCGCCGCTGGCCGAGGCATTCATTGCGTTTGCTTCCTCCCGGGAAGTCAGTGACCTGGTGGAGGCGCAGTATTTTGTCCCGATCGATCACTGATCGCGCCCTGCTGTGGTCGCTGCGGAGTATCGCGATCGTTGCAGGCGGGATCGTGCTGCTGATCATGGGGTTTCTGCTGATTGAATCGCTTCCGGCGCTGCGCTCGGTGGGATTCCAGCGGTTCTTCACCGATTCATCCTGGCACCCGGCAGGGGGCGCGGAGGCCGGGCGGTTCAATCTCACGCCGATGCTTGTCGGCACGCTGGCGGCGACCGCCGGCGCGGTTATGCTGGCCGCCCCTTTGGGCATCGCGTCGGCGTTGTTCTGCCGGTTCTATGCGCCGACTCGCATAGGCGCAACCTACCTCAGGCTGATTGAGCTTCTGGCGGGCATTCCGTCGGTGATCTACGGTTTCTGGGGGCTGGTCGTGTTGACGCCACTGATTCGCCAATGGCAGCCGCCTGGACAATCCCTGCTCGCCGGAATCCTGATCCTGACCTTGATGATCCTGCCGACGGTGGCGCTGCTCAGTGAATCATCGCTCCGGAGCGTGCCGTCCGCCTATTTGCGAGGCGCCGCTGCCCTCGGCCTGTCACGCTCGGCGACGATCTGGGGCATCGCACTTCCTGCCGCAAGGACTGGCATATTGACTGCAATCGTGCTGGCCACGGGCCGTGCGATCGGCGAAACGATGGCCGTGCTCAT
>JBLRWT010000357.1:0-3175 GCA_047921095.1 Wenzhouxiangella sp.
CACGATTCGGTCCTGCACATGGCCGCGGAAGAATCCTTCCACGCCTCCATCCTTGAGCTCAAGGTTGGCAAGAATCGGCAGAAGGTCGTTCTGCGTGACCTGCAGCGCCATCCGTTCAAGCCGACGCTGATCCATATCGATTTCCTGCGTATTTCCGACGATCAGACCGTCCGGATCAGTGTGCCGATCCACTTCGCCAACGAAGAGAAATCCGAGGCGGCTCGCATGGCAGGCGTGGTGATCTCCCATCAGATCACTGAAGTCGAAGTTGACGCCCTGCCGAAGGATCTGCCGGAATTCCTGGAAATCGACCTGGTCGATCTCAAGCCGGGCGAGAGCGTCATGCTGAGTCAAATCAAGCTGCCTGAAGGTGTGAGTATTCCCTCGCTGGCCGTCAGCGCCGACAATGACCAGCAGGCCGTGGCTGCGATCTTCATTCGCGCCGGTCAGGGTACGGGCGAACTGGCTGCCGAAGCTGATGCCGTTGCCGGTGAGCCGACCGAAGTTGAAACGGTTGCCGAAGCCGAGGAAGGCGATGCCGATGAAGCTGAAGACGGTGCCGATGACGACGCTGAGGCCAAGAAGGGCGACTGAGAGCCATCACCGTGAGTGATCGCTGGCTGATTGCCGGCCTGGGTAACCCGGGTCAAAAGTACGACAGAACCCGGCATAACGCCGGGTTCTGGTTTCTGGAGGCGCTCGATCGCAAGGCATCGCTCGGCCTCAAGCCGAACCGCAAACTGCTCGGTGAGGCCAGCAAGACCGATTTTGCCGGGATCGACTGCGTCTTTCTCAAGCCGGATACGTTCATGAACAACTCCGGACAGGCGATCCGGGCAGCCACCGATTATTTTGAAATCGCGCCTGAGCGGGTGATCGTCGCTTACGACGACCTGGATCTGCCCCCGGGCACCGTTCGTCTGAAGCAGGGTGGTGGCCACGGCGGACACAATGGCCTGAGAAGTACCTTTCAGCACCTGGGTAGCCAGAACTTCTGGCGAGTCCGAATCGGAATCGGCCACCCCGGTATCAGGGAATCAGTCACCCCCTGGGTCCTGAGCCGCGCCGGCGCCGATGATGAAAAAGCAATTCTGGACGCCATCGATCGCGCTGTCGCGGTCATGCCGGACCTGCTCTCCGGCAAACCCGAACGCGCCATCCAGGCGCTGCACTCAAAGGCCGAGACCGAAGAGCCAAAAGGAAAGAAGGAAGCGGAATGATCAGCATTTTCTCTCTCCCTTTTACCTTTTACCTTTCACCTTTCACCTTCTTTTAAGGACCCCCCATGGGCTTCAAATGCGGTATCGTCGGTCTGCCCAATGTTGGCAAGTCCACTCTGTTCAACTGCCTGACCAAGGCCGAAATTGCGGCTGAAAATTACCCGTTCTGTACTATCGAGCCGAATGTGGGCATGGTGCCGGTGCCCGATCCGCGGCTCGATGCGCTGGCGGCCATTGTCAAGCCACAACGAATTCTTCCGACGATGATGCAGTTCGTGGATATCGCGGGTCTGGTTGCCGGCGCTTCGAAAGGTGAGGGGTTGGGCAACAAATTCCTGACTCATATCCGGGAAACCGACGCCATCGCCCATATCGTGCGCTGTTTCGTCGATGACGACATCACCCATGTTTCAGGTCGGGTCGATCCCCTGTCAGATATCGAGACCATTGATACCGAACTGGTTCTCGCCGACCTGGACACCGCCGAGCGCGCACTGGATCGGGCCGGACGCCAGGCCAGAACCGGCGACAAGGAAGCGAAAAAACTGACCGCCCTGTTCGAGCGTATCGTCGCCCATTTCGGTGCCGGCAATCCGCTGCGGACGCTGGAAGTGGACGCCGATGAGCGCCATTTGCTCAAAAGTTGGCAGTTCATCACCGCCAAGCCGGTCCTCTACGTGGCCAATGTCGATGATTCTGCGGCCGAGGATAACGAGATGGTGGCAAAGGTTCGCGAGCACGCGGCCAAGGAAGGGTCCGAGGTGGTCGTGCTGTGCGCGGCGATGGAGGCCGAGTTGTCCGAACTGTCTCCCGAGGATCAGTCGGAATTT
Organism: Wenzhouxiangella sp.; assembly: GCA_047921095.1. Lineage (GTDB taxonomy): Bacteria > Pseudomonadota > Gammaproteobacteria > Xanthomonadales > Wenzhouxiangellaceae > Wenzhouxiangella. The sequence goes on from JBLRWT010000357.1 coordinate 2,051, forward strand.
CTGGCTGAACTGGGACAGACCGAGCCCGGGCTCAATCGGCTGATTCGGGCTGGCTACGAACTGCTTGATTTGCTGACGTTTTTCACCGCCGGCGAAAAGGAAGTTCGCGCCTGGACGGTACGCAAGGGCGCCACGGCACCCCAGGCCGCCGGGCGTATTCATACCGACTTCGAGAAGGGCTTCATCCGTGCCGAAGTGACGGCGTTCAGCGACTATATCGCCTGCAATGGCGAGACCGGCGCCAAGGCTGCGGGCAAGTTGAGGCTGGAAGGTCGGGATTACGTGGTCAGCGAAGGCGACGTGATGCATTTCCGGTTCAATGTTTGAAGCGGGGGAAAGGTGAAAGGTAAAAGGTAAAAGGATAGGCCGGCGGCATTCACCTTTCACCTTTTTACCTTTCACCTTTTTACCGCCCTTTTTTACCGCCCTCCCTGTTGACTCCCCCATCCTGATAGGCGACAATTGCGGGCTTCGTCCGGATTCAACCCCGGAGACGACGAAAGGAGTGCTGGTGACGGAATCTGGAGGGGTACTCAAGCGGTCAACGAGGGCAGACTGTAAATCTGCTGGCTAAGCCTTCGCAGGTTCGAATCCTGCCCCCTCCACCACTTTTGTCGGATTGGAAGATTTGCCGGGCGGGTGTAGTTCAATGGTAGAACCTCAGCCTTCCAAGCTGATGATGTCGGTTCGATCCCGATCACCCGCTCCAACAATTTGAGCAAGACGGCCCACGTAGCTCAGGTGGTAGAGCACTCCCTTGGTAAGGGAGAGGTCACTGGTTCGAGTCCAGTCGTGGGCACCACATGATACGGGACGCAAAGCAAGCGCGGCCTGATGGTTTTAACGATAAATAACGGAAACGGAGTTTTTGACTCATGTCCAAGGCAAAGTTTGAACGTAGCAAGCCGCACGTTAACGTCGGCACGATTGGTCACGTTGACCACGGCAAGACGACGCTGACAGCGGCGCTGACGAAGGTATGTGCTGAAGCCCGCGGTGGTGAATTCAAGGCCTACGATCAGATTGACAACGCGCCGGAAGAGCGTGCGCGCGGCATCACCATTGCCACGGCCCACGTGGAATATGAGTCGGACGTACGCCATTACGGCCACGTTGACTGCCCGG
>JBLRWT010000358.1:0-3171 GCA_047921095.1 Wenzhouxiangella sp.
CAAGATAGTCGATATTGCGCAGGGTTCATCATGTCCGTTCCACAATCGAAGCGTATTTTCTTCGTGCTCTTCGTGTTCTTCGTGGTTAATGCCCTTGCTTCTTTATCTGCATTCATCTGCGGTTTCAATTCTTGACGGCCAGCCGATGGAGCAGCCTCCGGCACACGTTTCGCCTCCAGATCCTTGGCCCTCTGATGAGCAGGGTCCGCATCTCGGCGTCCGCGGGGTGCTGCAGGTTTTCCCGGGGGGCGAACAGGGAGTTGATTGAAAGGCTCGAATGACTGATGATATGGTGCGTGAACGGTCAACCCTGCAATCGGGAATGTTGCAGGGCGGGTTGCGCTATTGGTTATAAGTCATCACCCTGACTTGCCGTAGCACGGCGCCTGTAGCAGCGGGTCACTGTTCTGCCCGGGTTCCGGGGAAGCCGACTGAAGTACGCGATCGAAAGCTACAAAACCACAACGAAAAGCAGAAGGAAGGCCCATGTTGAGCTGGAAGTCAACACGATGCGCGCTGATGCGCGCGATTACCTGCGCGTTCCTGATTGGCCTCGCGCAGGCGGCAGTCGCCGATGCGACGGTCAAGGGCACGATTACCGATGCCAACAGTGGCGATCCGATTGACGGTGTGACTGTCGTGATCAGTAATCTGGCCAACTTCGTGTTCAGAGATCCGGGCACCCAGCGGGTAGTGGCCTCCGGCATGACAGATGGGTCCGGTAACTATGCGATCACAATTCCTCTGAGCGGAAGCGAAACGCGGCATATCGTCATAGAGGCAGCCGGGCCGCACCATGCGCCCGCCCGCTATAACTTTTCCGGCGACCTGCCCTGCTTTTTTACCTGCGGTCCCGGGGGTGAAATCATGGTCGCCTCCGGCGACGTCGTGAACGCCGATATCGCGCTGGTAGCCGGGGGCACAATCTCGGGGACCATCACCAATGCCGCCACCGGCGATCCGTTGCCGGATGCCGTTGTCCGACAGGTAGACGTACAGAGCGGGTTCGCGCTCTCACCGCATTTCCACGGCGTGGCCGACAGCAATGGCGATTACACCACCCCACTGGCGACGGCGCCCGGCCATTGGTTCATCGTAACTGAGGCGGCGCCCGGCGACAACTTCGCCCCCAAGGCCTGGGAGAACCTGCCGTGCGAACTTGGCCGCTGTGCGATACGCGATACCGACCCGCTCACCGTGACCGAGGGGCAAGTATCCGGAATTGATTTTGCGCTCGTGCCCGGCGCGACCATCAGCGGCATACTGCTGCCGGACGACATCACTCGCATCGTGGTCCTTTTCGACGCCGCTGGCAATTTCCTTGGTTCTGTCTTGTTGCCTTTTGATTACGGTCCCGAATGGACCTTTGACCGGCTCTCCGGCGGCAGCTACTACGTCGAGCTGGGCCCCAGCTCCGGCCCCTTCATCCGAATGCTGCACAATGGTCTGCCGTGTCCATTTGGTGGCTGTAACCGGGCCCGTGGGGAACCGGTAAGCGTTCGTGCGGGTTCTTCGGTGTTGCTCGACCCGATCGAGTTGACCGAAGGCGGGCGGATCGAGGGCGAGCTTCTCGACAGCGCTACCGGCTACCCGCTTTCGGTCGGCCCGGGCAGCCGGTTCGGAACCTACGATATTATCGATGGTGACGGCGAGGTCGTCGGCGGGGGGAGAATATTGGAAATCCATGGCAATCCGCTGTTGGTGCCTCCGAGCAGTGGGGTGCCGGCCGGTGATTACTTCATCCGTACTTACCACAACTGGATTGGGCAGGGCATTGGATATACCCATCCAGGTATTGTTGACGATACGTTGCCCGGGTACACGGACGCAGTGTATCCGGGGGTCCCTTGCGCCGGACTCGGCTGCAACCTGGCGGCCGCCACGCCAGTCACGGTGACCGCGGGTGAGACAGCGTACATTGCCATCGGGATCTCTACCGGCAGCAACATCACCGGCAGTGTGGCCGATGATGCCACCGGCGCGCCGATCGGAAGCGCCATAGTCAAACTCGTCGATGCGGGCAACCAGCTTATGGCCACGGCCATGACCGATGAATTCGGCGAGTTCCATTTCGGGGCCTTTCCAGAAGGGGGCTATTATCTGCGCACCGCCATGTCGGGCCAGGTCGGCGCCGGCTTTGGTCCATTCCAGCATGCGTATTTTGACAAGGTGTACGGCGCGACCGACAGCTGCTCCGAGCAGCTTTGCGATCCCACGGCCGGTACCGAGATCAATCTCGACGGCAGCAACGATGCCGGACCATTCGAGCTGCGTGTCGAATCCGGCCCGGTGATCTTCGGCCATATTATCGATGAGTTGACCGACCTGCCGATCCCGGCCGGCCGGGTGGACGTCTTTGATCAAGACGGTGACTTCATCGGTGCCTATCGCACCAGACTCAGTACCGCCGAATATCGGACAACGGCCCTGGCGCCGGGAGACTACACGCTGAAGCTGGTCGTCTCCCCGGCCTTTTCCACGGTGCGCTCCAGCAGTTCGAACTCGTCATCGTCGGAGGCTGTGTACCGAACCCAGGCGGCGACCGGTGCCGCTGCCGTGAAGTCGCAGGATGAATCCGATGACCGGGTAGTCGTCACGGTAGGCACCCAGGATGTCAAGGTGAACTTTCGGGTCGTAGACAATGTGCTCGACAAGATTTTCAAAAGCGACTTTGAAATAGAGGAATACTAGCCCGGGCCATCGCGAATCGGAGTTCGCTCCCACTGCAGGTTGGCCGACAGACAGGGTCGATCCCGGGTTCAGGCTACTTCGGGTTTTTGCTGGACCGTCACGCCCAGCGATCGGGCGATGGATTTGGCCGCTTCGCGGCCTTCGAATACGGCGGTGACGACCAGGTCGGCGCCTCTGACCATGTCGCCGCCGGCGAAGATCATTTTGTTGACGGTCTGGTGGGGCAGGCGGTTGTCTTCGCCGGCGCGGATGCGGCCGTCCTCGTGCAGGGTCACGCCGTGTTCGGTCAGCCAGTCGGGCGGGTCGGGACGGAAACCGAAGGCGATGATGACCGTGTCGGCCGGAAGGGTCTGTTCGCTGCCGGGGACCGGTTCGGGGCGCCGGCGGCCGTTTTCGTCCGGTTCGCCCAGCCGCGTTTCGACCAGCTTGACGCCCTCGACCTTGTCGTCGCCGATGATTTCGACCGGCTGGCGGTTGAAC
>JBLRWT010000359.1:0-3162 GCA_047921095.1 Wenzhouxiangella sp.
CTAGGGGCCCACTAAGCTCGCCAGTTGGCTGCGGACAATCGCCGACAGCATTCAAGGCGGTTCTCGACGGTCATTTCTTCCGGGCTTTCGAGTTGATCGATAGCGGAAAGCCTGTGGGCCAGACCTTCGCCATTGGCGATCTGGATCGCCAGGCCGGGCCGGGCATTCATCTCCAGCACCAGCGGCCCGTGGTCTTTGTCCAATACCAGGTCGACTCCCATGTAACCCAGTGGTATGGCCTCGTAGCAGCGGGCGGCGATCGACAGGAGGTTGTCCCAATCCGGTAACTGGAAACCCACCACACTGGTTGCGGTATCCGGGTGGACGGTGACAATACTCGAGTTCATCACGGCAGACAGGGTCTGGCCGGTCAACAAGTTGATGCCAGCCCCGATGGCGCCCTGGTGAAGATTCGCCTTGCCGCCTGATCGCCGTGTGGGAAGGCGTGTCATCGCCATTACAGGAACACCCCGGTAAATGATGATGCGGATATCCGGGACGCCCTCGGGAGCGATTTCGCGCAATGCCGCATCCGTGTGAACCAGGGATTCGATCATCGCGGTATCGGTTTGCCCACCCAGCGAGTACATCCCGGCAAGGATGCCGGCCACGTGATATTGGAGTTCACCAAGGTCAAGCAGCTTGCCGCCACCGCCAAGCCAGTATTTGTCGCGCTTGCCCGTAACGACCATGATGCCATCGCCACCGCTGCCGGCGGCCGGCTTGATGACGAACTCGCTGAAGCCGGACAGCGTCTTGCTCAGATGTCCGGCATCGTACTGACTGCAGACCTCTCCGAGCAAAACGGGCGCGGCCACGCCGTGGGCAAGCAGTCGCTCCTTGCACAAGACCTTGTTATCGACCAGGCGATAGAAACGCCGTGGATTCTGCGGCATGATGTAACGGCTGTTACGCGCATTGAGGCCCATGACACCATTGGCGCGCAGTCGTCGGTAAAAGCCAATCATGCAGGCTTTCTGGCCAGGTTTCGGAAACGGATCAGCTCGTTCAGCCTGTAACCGGAGTAGCGGCCAAGGAGAATGGTCAAGCCGAGCGCAACCAGCATCAATTCCGGAAAGACAAATGACAAGTGCTGGACCAACGGATGACTCATGGCGACAAACGCCAGCGAGGCAATCAGGGCAGAGCCGGCACTTTCCATCAGTGCATCCTCCGGCCCGCGCTCTTCCCAGACAATCGACATGCGTTCGATGATCATCGCCAGAATGACCATGGGGAACAGGCCGACCGACAGACCAACCTCCCAGCCAAGCTGATGGCTGAACATGCTTAAGCCCACCATCAGCAACACCACGATAATCAATACCGCCGTGAGTCTTGGCACCAGCAGCAAGTGAAGGCGCGCGAGGTAAAACCGCAACAAGAGGCCGACGCTGACAACGAAGGCGAACAGAAGTAGGCCAGCGAGCAGTCCGGTTTCACGGAACGCCAATGCGATCAGGACCGGCATGAACGTTCCAAAAGAAGGCAGGCCGACCACGTTGCGCATCAGCGCCATGATGAAAGCACCGACGGGAACAAGGAGAAGCACGGCATAGACTGACTGGGCCTGTACTGGAAGATTGAGCAGGCTGAACGGCGCATGCCAGTTGCTTTGGCCAACCGCTCGCTGCTCGGCCAGGTCAAGTGCCGCCAGCTCATTCTGGCGAATGCTCCAGCTCAAGTCGACCAGGGTGGCGCCTTCGACATCGATCGGGGGTCGCTGCCCGACCCACCAGACGAGGAAATTGTCTGGCAGGCCGACCTGGCCGGAGACGGCATCGAAAAACAGCCAGCGCTGCTGGTTGTGCACAGCGAGCCGCTGCTCGGGGCGAGCGCGGCTTACATCACCCAGCGGGAAGCCATTGACCGTTTCCGTTGGAATTCGAGCACCAGCAAGAAGAGTCCGCGCAATACGGACCCGTTGACCACGATAGTCCGGGCTATTGAGGAACAATGACATTTCCTCACTCGGTGAAGCGCTGTTGATACGCGCAATCAACTCGGAAGAAAATGATTCGATATCAGCCGACTGCCTGCGGACATCCTCGACAATTGCCATCATTGCCGTGTTGTATGGCTCCGGGAGGACGGGAATAGTCGGGAAGGTCGGGGTTGGCACAAAGTCGGTGCGCGCGGGATCGCGAAAAAATACGCCCTGGTAGTACAGGGATTGTGACTGAGAAGCCCTTCGCACTGCCCAGACTGCCTCACGGTCCTGGTCGATATTCTGGGTACTCAAGCCATATCCGCGTGAGATGAAATTTTCGCGCAGTTGCCCCATGCCGGGGGTTGCCACAGGCAGATTCAGGGAAACCTTGACCGGCCCCGTATCCGGAGTGATCTGAATTCTTGCCTGCACAATCCAGGTCGGCTCGAAAGTATCCGGTTGCAGGGGATAGCCCAAAACCTGGTTTTTGTATAGCGCGATGCTGATGCCCGAGGCGATCAAGAGCACCACCAGCACGAGCCAATGAACAAAACGAAACATCAGGAGGCGCTCAGTTGTTCGAACAATCTGGGGAATGCTGGAAAGTCTGCCCGGAATCAATCAGGGCAAAGCCTTCCAGTGCACTACGACCAAGCAGCATCGGATAAATGAAATTCGAGCGGTCGATCAAGTTCACTTCAACCAGCCTGGTCTGATGGCCGAGGCAGATGGGCATCTCGATCACCGGCCGGCGCTGATGCTCACCGCCATGACGAACGATTCGCACATTCCTCACCAGCGGTTTCTCGAGATCCAGGCTTGTGCCGTTATCCGGGTCCGTTACGGTAAATCTAACCCACCGCTCGCCATCCTTTCGAAAGCGGCTGATGTTGGTTGCATCCAACGAAGAGTTGGCGGCGCCGGTATCCAGCTTGGCCTTCAGGCGAAGCTCTCCATCAAGCAACTTCACCCATTCAACCCAGCCGAATATTTCGTACTCGGTCGATTCGATGGTATCAGCAGACGCAGAGCCAACGAACAGCATCAGCACCGCACCCAGAACAAAGGCAGGTCGGCTCAACAAAGGGCACCTTTCGTATAATTGTAATGACCCTTGAGTATAGCAGAGGCATTCTGAACCGCCTCGCAACAGCGATCGACTTGAGACCGAATCGAATCCAAAAAAATTCCGGAGCTCTAATGAACTCCGGGGTTTCCGGTGTAAATGCCTG
>JBLRWT010000360.1:0-248 GCA_047921095.1 Wenzhouxiangella sp.
AGCCAATCAACCAGCTGCAGATGGATGAGCGATTCAGCGAAAATTTCGTCGAAGCCGCTGTGAGCGAGCTGAACTTCGCCAACATGATGGATCACACGATCGACGGTTTCGTCGAAGACCCGTTCGTTGCCACGGCGATTGATCGGCGGCGCAACTGGGGCCTGGAAATCGAGCCGCTGGATCTGGATTTCGGGCGCGGCCAGGTCCACTTGCTGTTCAGCCGAGAGAGCGTTGACGAAGATCTGGTG
>JBLRWT010000360.1:258-3159 GCA_047921095.1 Wenzhouxiangella sp.
TGCCGATAGCAGCTATGACGAAATCATGACCCGCTATCTGAATTGGAGATAGGAATAACTGCAGGTTCAATACAGCAGATTCACTACAGCCAGCATGACCACCAGGAAAATGATGCTCATCAAGCCGCCGACGCGGATGAAATCCTTCACTTTGTAACCACCGGGACCCATGATCAGGGCATTGACCGGGTGGGTCGGCAGGATGAAGGCGTTCGAGGTGGCCAGACCGATGATCAGAGCATAGACGGCCGGATTGCCGCCCGTGGCAAGGGCAACATTGATTGCGATCGGTACGAGCAAGACCGTCGCTCCGACGTTGGACATGACCAGGGTAAATAGCGTCGCCAGCAGCACCAGAATGATCTGAATGACCAGCTCGGGTACTTCGCCCAGGGCACCAAGTGCCTGCTGAGCCAACCAGGCGGCGGTACCGGTCACCTCCATGGCAAAACCCAGGGGAATCAGGCTCGCCATCAGAAACACCGTTTTCCAGCTCACCGACTGGTAGGCCTCGTCCATGCTCAGCACACCGGTCAGAATCATACCGACGGCCCCGGCAAGCAGGGCGATCGACAACTGGAAGTCGGTAAACAGGATCAAAAACATCGACAAGCCGAAAAAGCCCAGCGCGTGCGCCACCTTTTGCGGCCGTTGCTCTTCTTTCGGGATGTCGGTTGCGACGATGAAATCCTTGTCCCGGGCGAGCGTAGCGAGATCGCGCCAGGTCGAATGGCTGACCAGGCAGTCACCAACCTGCAATGGCTCCTCTCGCAGCCCTTCGACAAGGATCTCGTTGCGGCGATTGATCGCCAGTACCGAAATACCGAACGTGGAGCGCAAACGGGCAGCGCCAATGCTTTTGTCGATCAGTTTTGAGCCCGGGGGTATGACGACCTCCGAGATGCCAGCCCGTGTCGGATTGAACAGGTTGCCAAAGGTACGCAGGCGGGGCTGCAGACGAAGCTTGTTTTCGAGGGCAAAGCGGCCGACCTGATCGCGTGTTCCCATCACGCCCAGTACCGTGCCAACCCAGATCATCTCGTCAGCCGGCGGCGCCAGGCGCGGCTTGTCGGTGTTCTGGATTGCCAGCATCAAGGGCGCGCCTTCGAGCTTTTCGGCCTCGGCGATGCGCATTCCCACCAGCGGCGAATCCACGGTGACCAGCATCTCGTAGACATCGCCCTCGATCCCGTAGACTTCGGCAAAATAGCTTTTGGTGCGGCCAGGGGAAGCCGGGCGTTTGCTGTCACCCTTGGGCAGCAAGCGACTGCCGATGAGCAAAAAGTACACTAGCGCCGCGGCCAGCAACGCCAGGCCAATCGGCGTGACATCAAACAGCCCGAACGGCCGCATCGCTTCGGCACCAGGCGGCAGGGACCGGTTGGAGGTCAGGATCAGGTCATTGAGCAGAATCAGTGGGGAGGAGCCGACCATCGTGATGGTGCCGCCAACGATGGCGCAAAACCCCATTGGCATCAGCAATCGTGGCAGCGGCAGATCCAGCCGGGCTGATATGCGGCTGACCGCAGGCAGAAACAGCGCGGTAGCGCCGGTGTTCTGCATGAATCCGGAACTGATGCCCACTGTCGATGAAACCAGGCTCATGACCCGCGGCTCGGAGCGCCCGCCCACTTTGACGATGGTCCCTGCAACGACGTTCATCACCCCGGTTCGATCCAGCCCGGCACCGATGATCATCACCGCGATGATGGATATGACGGCATTGGATGCAAAGCCATTGAACAACTGATCGCTGGGAACCAGGCCAAGCAGGCCGATCAACACCATGATGCAGATCGCCGCGATGTCGACCCGGACGATTTCAAACACGAACAGAAAAACAGTCAAGCCCAGCAACATGAGCACCAGGATCATGTCACCGCTAAGGCTGAGGCCGCCATCCATGCTAGTTCTTGTCTCGGGCTGGTCTGGGGTTGGGGTGGTGTTACCTTAACTGGAAACGGGAAAAGGGGAAAGGGAAAAGGGTCCTATTCCCCATTTCCTTTACCCTTTACCCTTTGCCGGTTTTCCTTTCGACCAGTAGGTCGAAGATCTGGTGGCCGCGGCGTTGGCCGCGGCGTTCGAAGTGGGTTTCGGGTCGCCAGGCTGGGCGGGGGACCCAGGGGTCGCCCTGGTTGATGAGTGCCGGGCAGGTGGCGAGGGCTTCGAGCATCCAGTCGGCGTAGGGCGCCCAGTCGGTGGCCAGGTGCAGCAGTCCGCCCTCTTTCAGGCGATCGCTGATCAATTCGAGGAACGCGGGCTGGATGAGACGACGCTTGTGGTGGCGTTTTTTTGGCCAGGGATCGGAAAAATAGACTCGGACCTCATCGAGGCTGGCGCTTGCAACCTGCTGCTGCAACACTTCGACCGCATCACGCATCGCGACCCGGACGTTGGAAATATTCTCGAGTTCCAGGCTGCGCAACAGCCGTCCGACGCCGGGCTGGTGAACTTCGATACCGACAAAGTTGCTGTCGGTCTCGTTGGTGGCCATCCAGGCCAGCGCCTGCCCATTGCCAAAGCCGATTTCGACAACCAATCGCTCGGTGCGGTCGAAGCAATGGCGTAGATCGGTGCAATCGGGCTTGACTTCATACCGGGGCAGCAATTCATCCAGCGCGCGCTGCTGGGCTTCGGTCAGTCGTCCGGCGCGCTGGACAAAGCTTCGAACATGCCGACGATGTTCGTCGGGCACATCCTGGTCCATCAGAAAAAGGTTCCGTCCAGCGGCGAGGACGCCGAGGCAAAGCGCTTGCGCGGGATTCGACCGGCCAGGAACGCTTCACGTCCAGCTTCGATGGCCAGGCGCATGGCGCGCGCCATGCGCACGGGATCACGGGCGCTGGCGATGGCGGTATTCATCAGCACGCCATCACAACCCAGTTCCATGGCAATGGCGGC
>JBLRWT010000361.1:0-3158 GCA_047921095.1 Wenzhouxiangella sp.
CAGACCTCAGACCTCAGACCTCAGACCTCAGACCTCAGACCTCAGACCTCAGACCTCAGACCTCCATGGACGGGAGACGGATTGTCGGGGCTGGGCGCGGTAAAATGTGAGGATGACTTTTCAATTGACGGAAGCGGTTGGGCCGGTGCTGGTCAGCGTGCCTCACGCGGGCACCAGGGTCTCCGAGGGGAGCGGGCGTGAGCCGGCGGGCTGGGAAGCATTGGCCGATACCGACTGGTATGTTGACCGGCTCGTTGGCTTTGCGCCCGAGCTGGGCGCGGGATTGATCATTGCTGATTATTCTCGCTACGTGGTCGACCTGAATCGTCCAGCCGACGACCGGCCGCTCTATGACCAGGCTGGAACGGGCCTGGTGCCGACCGAAACCTTCGGGGGGGATGCCTTGTATGTCGCTGGCCAGCAACCGGACGCGCAGGACAGGGCAGATCGTGTCGAGCGCTATTGGCGGCCCTACCATGACGCCTTGACGTCGCAGCTGGAGGCCATTCGCCAGCGTTACGGCTTTGCCGTCCTGCTGGATGCGCACTCCATTGCCAGCCAGGTTCCCCGCCTGTTCGACGGCCGATTGCCGGACCTGAACCTGGGTACCTTTGGCGGGCGCAGTTGCGCGGATGAACTTCAGCATGAGGTGACAGCGTTGCTGGACGAAACCGATGCCTTCTCCCACGTCGTCAATGGCCGTTTCAAGGGCGGCTACATCACTCGTCATTACGGCCGGCCGGAGGTCGGCGTCCATGCCCTGCAGCTTGAAATCGCCCAGGCCTGCTACATGAACGAGTTGACCGGTCAATGGGACGATGCGCAGGCGCGCCCGCTCAAATCCTTTCTGCGACAACTGCTCGAGCGGCTGCTCGCGTGGCGGCCTTCATGAGTCAGGTTGCGTTTCACTGTCCCTGGCTGTTGACCCCGGCCGGCTGGGAGCCGAACAGAATCCTCAGCGTTGATCGGGAAGGCATCATCGAAGACATCGTCCCGGCGCCGGGCCCGGCTGGAACCGTCAGGCTGGGTGGGCCGGTCATTCCCGGTATGGTCAATGTTCATTCACACGCGCACCAGCGCCTGATCGCCGGGCTGACCGGGCGTCGCGGGAGGGGTGAAGATTCGTTCTGGTCCTGGCGCGAGGCGATGTACCGGGCTGTTGCCCAACTGACTGTAGCGGATCTGCAATTCCTGGCAACCTGGCTTTACATGGAATTGCTCGAAGGCGGCTACACCAGTAACGGCGAATTTCATTACCCGCATAGACTCCAGGGCGCCGAGCCGGCGGCGACCAGCCAGGCCTTGCTTGCCGCGGCCGAACAGGCCGGTTGCGGTTTGACGATTCTGCCGGTCTGGTACCAGTACTCGGGCTTTGGCCGCCGTCCGCCGGCCGAGCATCAGCGCCCGTTCATCCTGGATCAGGGACCCTTTCATGACCTGGTCGAAGGCCTGCTCCAGAAGTGTTCCAGTTCCGGCCTTCAGCGGGTTGGCCTGGCGCCGCATTCCCTGCGCGCTGTCGATGTCGATGACCTCAAGGGTCTGACCCAGGCTTTCCCGGAATTGCCAGTTCACATTCATATATCGGAGCAGTTGTCGGAGGTCGATGAGTGTCACTCGTTCACCGGCCGAACGCCGGTTCAACTACTCACCGGGCGTGTCAAGCTGGACTCGCGCTGGTGTCTGATTCATGCCACTCACGCTACCCCGGCTGAAATGGAGTCGATTGCCAACAGCGGCGCCGTCGTCGGACTTTGCCCCACAACCGAGGCGGATCTTGGCGACGGTATCTTTCCGGTTCGCGATCTGCTCAAGCTGGGAGGATGCTTTGCAATCGGCTCGGACAGCAACCTCGCCTCCTCCGCTGCCGGGGAGTTGCGTCTGCTGGAGTGGACCCAGCGTTTGGTTAGCCACCAGCGCAATATGCTGGTGGCCGATGGTGGCGGCCATGTTGGACGATTCCTCTGGACGCATGCGGCCCGACAGGGCGCTGTGGCAATCAACCAGCCCGTCGGTGAGTTGCGCCAGGGGCGGCGTGCGGATCTGGTCGTTCTCAATGAGCTTCATCCATTGCTCAACGGTCTTGATCCCGAGTTCCAGTTGGATACGTTTATCATGGCCGAGCAGTCGGGGATGATTGACCGAGTCTATGTCGCTGGCCAGCAAAGAGTCGTTCGGGGCCGACACCTGGACCGCGACAGCATGGATGAAGGCTTTTGCCGCCTGCGAGGGCGTTTGATGGAGTTGATGAAATGAATGCGTTATCCAACGGCCCGGCGGATTTGCCCTTTTCTCCAGCTTGCGAGCGTAACAAGGCCCCGATTGGCGAGGTGTTGCAGAAAAATCTGCCCGAAAACGCCCATGTTCTCGAAATCGGCGCCGGCACAGGGCAGCATGCGGTTTATTTCAGTCAGTTGATGCCCGGGGTGAACTGGCAGTCGACCGATGTTGCAGAAAACGTACCGTCATTGCGGGCGCGCTTTGAGCTTGAAGCCCCTGACCGATTGCCGCCTCCGCTTGCGCTTGACGTGCGCGATGAAAACTGGCCGCCGGGACCGTATGACGCGGTCTTTACCGCCAATACCCTGCATATCATGCCGTACGATCTGGCTCCCTTGCTGGTCCGTGGGGCCGCTGCGGTGCTGGTGCCAGGCGGCCGCCTGATCTGCTATGGCCCGTTTCATGACAATGGCGTGCACACCGCACCGAGCAATGAATCGTTCGACCGCTCCCTGAGGGCGCGCGATGCCCGCATGGGTATCCGCGATGCGGTAGAATTTCAGCGCCTCGCCAGGTCCTGCGGACTGGCTCTCGAAGCGGATCTGGCCCTTCCGGCCAATAACCGCATGCTGTTGTTTACCCGACTTTAGAGTGTGAAACCCATGTTGACTCAAGCCTACGCCGATCTCGTGCAACAGGCCCGCGGCCTGCTTTCAGGCCAGCAGCATCGTATTGCCAATGCCGCCAATCTGAGTGCCGTGATATTCAACGGCTTGCCTGAGCTCAATTGGGTCGGATTCTATTTCCTCGAAGGTGATGAACTGATCGTCGGGCCGTTCCAGGGCCAGCCGGCTTGCGTGAGCATTGCCTTGGGAAAGGGTGTCTGCGGCACGGCAGCGACCACGCTCACAACCCAGAAAGTCGCCGACGTTCATGCTTTC
>JBLRWT010000362.1:0-3154 GCA_047921095.1 Wenzhouxiangella sp.
CTTAACATGAACAAGCGACCGATTGCCAGCGTGAGGTCAGGCGATACCGAACGACGAGCCGCAGCCGCAGGTGGTCGCTGCATTCGGGTTGCGGATCACGAAGCGGGCACCCTGCAGACTTTCGCTGTAATCGACCTCGGCACCCTCCAGGTACTGGAAACTCAGGGGATCGACCACCAGGGTGACGTCGTCGCGCATCACCGTGATGTCGCCATCGTCGACTTTTTCGTCGAAGGTAAATCCGTACTGAAACCCCGAACAGCCACCTCCGGTGATATAGACGCGCAGCTTCAAGGCAGGATTGGCCTCCTCGAGAATCAGTTCACGCACCTTGCCGGCGGCCGCTGGGGTGAAGTTCATGAGCTCAGTGGCGGACATCAGGTTCAACTCCAAAAATTTGCCGTTGCCGAAGTCACTGAATATGGTACCGAACCGATGCCAAGTCAATGCGCTGCGTGCCGGTCACGCGGGGCGGGCGAAAAAAAAGCGGCCTTCTTGAAGACCGCTTCAATCGACATGCCCCAAACCGGATAGGTCGTTCGCACCTTGATGTTGTTGATCATGAACTGGTTGTTATTTCTGTAATTTCCATGATTTTTTTGTAAAGTGCGAACCGTTTATACCCTGCCAGAGCGTCGGGCGTCAAGTTGAGCCGCGAGAGAATCTGGTCCAGAATAGCAACTCTGACATTCTTGAGGGTTGGCTGATGCAATGGCTTGAGGCGTTCCACATCATTTTTGTGGTCACGTGGTTCGCCGGGCTGTTCTACCTGCCGCGCCTGTTCGTGTATGCGGCGGAAAACCCCGATGGACCGCGCTTCGAATTGCTCAGCATCATGCAGCGGCGACTGCTTGGCATCACCCATATCGGCGCGGTCGTGGCGATTGGCCTGGGCGTCTCGATGCTGATTGCCGAACCCTACCATCTTGCGATGGGCTGGATGCATGTCAAACTTGCCCTGGTGCTGGGGCTGATCGGCTACCACCTGTGGTGTACGCGCATCGTCGGCGTTTTCGCCCGTGGCGACAACACCCGCAGTTCGCGCTGGTATCGCTGGTTCAACGAGGTGCCTGCCGTGTTCCTCATCCTCATCGTCATACTTGTCGTGGTGAAGCCGTTTTGAAGCAATCGGTTTATTTCGCCCTGTTCGTGTTGCTGGTCGCATCGGACCCGGCACCGGCCGCAGTCACCGGTCAGGTTGTGGACGCCGTCGACAACACGCCCCTGGCCGATGCCAGGGTGCGTATTCAGGCAACGAGCGGAGAGCCGACGCTGACCGATGCCAATGGCCAGTTCACGATCACGGCCGTGCCGGCCGGCCAGTTCATCGTTACCGCCGTCGTCAGTTACGACCCTGACCGGACCATCAACTACATCACCTCGTTTGCCCAGGCCGGGGATGGCGATACGGTCGTGATCGCCTTGCCGCGCTTGCCCGCCGATGATGTGGCCTTTCCGTACGATCCGGGCACATCGTTCAATTGCGCATCCTGCCACCAGGCCCAGCATGCCGAATGGCAGGACAGCAACCACTCCAACGCCGGACTCAACGAGTGGGTGCTGGACCTGTTCTCCGGCACCGGAACGCCGGGTGGCGGCGCAGGTTATGTGTTCAGAGATACCCATGATGCCGACGACAACGGCACTTGCGCCACCTGCCATGCCCCGATCGAGGATGTCCAGACGCCTGGTGGGGTCTTTCTGGATGAGGTGACCATGATGGCCGGGCTGGATGGTGTCACCTGCCTGGCCTGCCACCAGATGGCCCACGTGAACGAGAACGTTTCGGCCCTGCACCATCGGGGCAACACCCAGTACCGGTTTCCGGATGCGCCTTCCACCAGCTTATGGGTCTGGGGGCCGCTGGATGATGTCAGCTTCAGCACGATGCGGGCGTCGCATCAACCGGGCTTTTCGGATCCACGCTTCTGCGCCTCCTGTCATGAATACAACAACCCGGACACTGACGCTCCGGGTCAGAACACCTATACCGAATGGCTGGCCTCGCCCTTTTCTCAGCCCGGCGAAAGTTTCCGCAGCTGTCAGGATTGCCACATGCCGGCAGCCACACAACCCGGACCGATTGCCTCATTCGGCGGGCCGAGCCGCCCGGCCGAACAACGCCGTAGCCACCGGTTCACAGGGGCGACACCGACCACCCTGGCCGGTGCCATTGACCTGGTCATCGATGCCGGGCAGATCGGAACCGAACTGGACGTCACCGCCCTGGTCACCAATGCCGGGGCGGGTCATCGCTTCCCGACCGGGATTTCATTGCGCAATGCCTTGCTCGTCGTCGAGGCGACAGTCGATGGCCAGACGCTGGCACAAAGCGGTGGTGGCGTGATCCCGTTCTATGGCAGCGCGCAAGACAGCGCCACCGACGATGACCTGGCCGGACAACCAGGCAAGGGCTTTGCCCGCGTCCTCGAGGGTCGCATCAATGGCGAGGGCCCGGTCGTCCGACCCGTGCTGTTCATCGATGCCGAGAATGTCTGGTCCGACACGACCATCGCCTCCGGAGAGACGGATGTATCCAGCTATCGATTCGACCTGACCGGCCTGCCGGAAGACAGCGTGGTGGAAATCAATGCCCGCCTGCTCTACCGGCGCGCCTGGCGCGACACCGTGGTCACCAAGGGCTGGACCACCACCCCGACCGGCGGCCCGATCGAAATCGAAGTCGACAGCGCACTGGCCGAAGTCGTGGTCTCCGGCATCCCCGACGCCCAGCCGGCGATACCGGTACCCACGTTGCACTTGTGGGCCATGCTGTTGCTGGCTTTGGTCCTGGGACTGATCGTCTTTACGGTCCGGCGAGTCTGACGGCAAACAGATTCAAACCCAATCGCGCGGAGACGCAGGGACGCAGGGACGCAGAGGAAAATGAAGCTCGATGCTTTTGCGTTCCTCTGCGCCTCAGCGTCTCTGCGCGAGATTTAGCTTGTCTTGCTGCGCAAGCCGTTCCTCAATTCTTGATCAGGTCACGCGCCATGTATAGCGCCGCGATGCTGCGGCCTTCGGTGCAGTCGGGGCGCTGGACCAGGGTAGCCAGGTCGGCCATCGGCCAGCTGATCACTTCCAGCTCTTCTGGCTCGTCGCCGGGCAATCGGGAGGGATAAAGGTCAGTGGCCAGCACCACGTGGGTGACGTG
>JBLRWT010000363.1:0-3151 GCA_047921095.1 Wenzhouxiangella sp.
CCGCGCTCAGGAAGGCGACGGAGAGCGTTTTCCACGGTTGAGCCGGTGCTTGCGCATGATGCCGCGCAACTGATCGTAACTCAAGCCAAGGCTTTCAGCGGCCTGGCGCTGATTGTTGCCAGCGGAGCTGAGCGCTCTCAAGACCAGCTTTTTTTCTGTTTCGTCAAGGTACTCACGCAGGTCCTCGGGTATTTTGTCTGGCAGGGCGGTCGTGGCTGGCTGATTTGGCGACCCTGAAACCTGACGCGGACGCCAGGGGGATTCGAATGGATCAAACTGGATATTGCAAACAGGTTCTTCGAGCGCCTCATGGCGATAGACGGCCCGTTCGACGACATTCTTCAGTTGTCGCACATTGCCTGGCCATGGGTAGCTCATGACAAGTTCGCGCGCGGCCGAGGAGAACCCGGGAAACACTTCGCGCTCGAGTTCCCGGGTGATTCGCATGGCGAAATGCTCAGCCAGTGGCAGGATGTCTTCGCGCCTGGCGCGCAGCGGGGGCAAGGTGATGACATCAAAGGCAAGCCGGTCGAGCAGGTCGGCCCGAAACCGGCGCTGGTCGGCCAGTTCTGGCAGATCCTCGTTGGTCGCGCCAATCAGGCGCACATCGACCTCGATCGTTCGTGAAGAGCCCAGGCGCTCAAACTGACCGTACTCGATCACTCGCAGGATTTTTTCCTGGACCGTCATGGCGGTGGCCGCCAATTCGTCGAGAAACAGCGACCCGCCGTGTGCCTCTTCAAAGCGGCCATGACGCTTGCGGCTGGCATCGGTGAAGGCGCCTGCTTCGTGGCCGAACAGTTCGGATTCCAACAAGGTCTCGCTGATGGCCGCGCAGTTCATGCGTACCAGTGGCTGATCCCAGCGACGCGATAGATAGTGGACCCGTTCGGCAATCAGTTCCTTACCCGTGCCGCGCTCCCCGACAATCAATACCGGCCGATTCAGGGGGGCAACGCGCGAGACTTCCTCGAGCACTTCCAGGAACGCGGGAGATTCGCCAATCAGGGGCTGTTCGTTGCCTTTCATCGCAAACAGTGGAATGCAGTGATTAGAACACGGAACAGTCTACCCCGTTCCCGCCCCCCATTCCGTTCCGTCTCCCTTCTTCCGTCTCCCGTCTCCCGTTCACCTTTCACCTTTCACCTTTCACCTTTTCTCCGCTTTAGAGACGCCTTCCTTCGCTGACCATTCAACTAGAATAGCGTCATGGCAAAAACAAAAACGATGTACGCCTGCCGGGAGTGTGGTGCGGGGTTTCCGAAATGGTCGGGCCAATGCCCGGATTGCGGTGCATGGAATTCGCTGGAAGAGGCAGCCGCACCGTCCAGTGGGGCGGGTGCGCTGGGACCCAAGGGGCGAGGCAATTGGTCAGGTTCGGCATCGGGTGAAGTCATCCGCCTGTCCGACGTGCGCGCAGAAAGCAGTGCGCAAAGGCTGTCGTCGGGTTTGTCCGAACTGGATCGGGTGCTTGGCGGCGGCCTGGTCCCCGGCTCCGTGGTCCTGTTGGGCGGTGACCCCGGTATCGGAAAATCAACCTTGCTGCTTCAAGCCCAGGCGCACCTGGGCGCAAGCAACTCCAGCCTGTATGTGACCGGCGAGGAGTCGGCCGCGCAGGTGGCGATGCGTGCACGACGCCTGGATCTGAACCCTGGCCATCTCGAATGCCTGACGGAGACCAGCCTCGAAATCATTCTGGCGACGGCCGCCGCGCGCAAACCTGCCTTCATGGTGGTCGATTCGATTCAGACCGTATGGACAGAATCGCTGCAGTCAGCGCCCGGCGCGGTGGCCCAGGTTCGCGAGTGTGCGGCCAGGCTGGTGCAGTTTGCCAAGCGCACTGGCTGCGCAGTCGTTCTCGTTGGGCATGTGACCAAGGAAGGCGCGCTGGCCGGTCCACGCGTGTTGGAGCACATGGTTGATGCGGTGCTGTATTTCGAGTCCGATTCGGGCAGTCGCTTCCGGCTGGTCCGGGCAGTCAAGAACCGCTTCGGCGCGGCCAATGAACTGGGCGTTTTCGCCATGACCGATAAGGGTCTGAAGGCCATTGGCAACCCGTCCGCGATTTTTCTCTCCGGCCAGGAAGAGCCCGCTGCAGGCAGTTGCGTGCTGGTGACTCGCGAAGGCACGCGCCCTTTGATGGTGGAAGTCCAGGCTCTCGTGGCCCCATCGACGCTTTCCAATCCACGCCGAGTGACCGTAGGCATAGACCCGAACCGCCTGGCGATGTTGTTGGCAGTCATGAACCGTCACGCCGGCGTTGCCATCGGTGACCAGGATGTGTTCGTCAATGTCGCCGGGGGTATCCGCGTGACCGAAACCGCCAGCGACCTGGCCATCGCCCTGGCGCTGAAATCGTCACTGCGCGAAAAGCCATTGCCCAAGGGACTGGTCGCATTCGGAGAAATCGGTCTGTCAGGCGAATTGCGCCCCGTTTACAACGGCGAGGAGCGCCTGCGCGAAGCCGCCGGCCAAGGTTTCGACCAGGCCCTGGTGCCGGAAGGCAACCTGAAGGGCGTCAAGGCCAAAATCACCGCCCGCGGCTTCCGCACCCTGGCCGACGCCCTCCAGGCCGTCTGACCAGCCAGCCAATCGCCATTAATCCGCTAACCGCCTTTAACCAGCGAACCAGCCCCCAAAAACTGTCATCCCGGAATTCGCGGCAGCGAATATCCGGGATCTCGAGTTTGTGGTGATGCCTGGGGTGGTGGGGTAGCGTCGAACCTGGGAGATCCCGGATCAAGTCCGGGATGACAGGATCCAACCAGCCAACCAGCCAACCACCTAACCCCGTATACTATTCAGCACTGATTTAGCTGGCCTGGCGCAGACTGGGCCCGTTCCCGCTTGGGCTCGTGAGGAGATAAAAAATGAATCGCAAAGTTTCCCTTTTGGTGATTGGCGCCGTGATGGCTCTGGCCGCCTGCGTCACCATCAATGTTTATTTCCCCGAGGCTGCGGCCGAACGGGCGGCAGACCGTTTCATTCAGGACGTCTTGGGTGACAACGGCCAGCGAGAGGACGTGCCGCCGCCACCCACCAGCGGCTTCCACTGGTCGAACCTGATCATGGCCAGCGCCTACGCCCAGGCGCCGAATATCAATATCGACACCCCCCAGGTCCAGTCCATCCGGCAACGGATGTCTGAACG
>JBLRWT010000364.1:0-3141 GCA_047921095.1 Wenzhouxiangella sp.
AAAGCTTCCACCAGCCCAAGGCCCCCGTCGTCGTCATCCCCGGCCTGGTCAACCGCTTCATCGCCATGCTTTACCGCAAGCTGCCCTACGGCATGGCCTTCGGAATGGTCGAGCGGCGGAGTGGGGAGTTTCGGCGACAGGAGTGAGTTGGTCTGAGGTCTGAGGTCTGAGGTCTGAGGTCTGAGGTCTGAGGTCTGACGATGCAATAACCGGTTTCCTCGCACCCACCTTTTGACCGTCGGGGGTGCAACCCCGACCTACATTTTCTTCCGGCGATCGGGTGAATCAACGCCAGCCTCAATTAACGTGCGCATTGGCGTAGGTCGGCCTTGCACGGCCGACGGACGATGTTGGGGTCGTACGCAAAAACCGCTTTCCTCGAAACAACCTTTTGACGTCGGGGATGCGACCCCGACCTACGCGTAGTTGGTTTTGTGGTTTTCCCGTAAACCGTAAACCGTTCCCCGGCTTTTTCCTTTCACCTTTTACCTTTAACCCACCCTCCCCCACTTCGCCGCGGCCTGACCCGCAATCAACCCGCTGGCGAAGCAGGCGGTCAACAGATACCCGCCGGTTGGTGCTTCCCAGTCGAGCATTTCGCCGGCAAGGAACACGCCGGGCAATTGGTGAGCCATCAATTGATCGTCGATTGCTTCCAGCATGACGCCGCCGGCGGTGCTGATGGCCTCGTCGATCGGGCGTGGTGATTTCAGGCGCAGGGGCAGTGCCTTGAGGCGTTCGGCAAGTTCCGGCCCCCTCAGGCTTGCGGCTTCCGGGCAGCATTCGCGCACCAGGCCGGCACGCACACCGGTCAGTCCCAGCGTCCGGCGCAGCACCTCGCTGAATGAGCGCTTGCCACGCGCGCCGGCCAGCTTTGCAGCCAGGACTTGAACGGACTGGTCCGGGAACAGGTCCAGCCCGGCAACGACGTGGCCCTCGCGCTCGATGGCATCACGCAATCGCTGAGACCAGGCATAGACCAGTGACCCTTCGACGCCGTAATCGGTCACCATGAACTCGCCGCGTGTGCTGCTCAGATGCCCCTCTTCACTGAAAAGCCCGAGCGCGACCGACTTGGCCGGCTTGGCCGCGTGGCGCTCGCGAAACACCGACGACCAATCGACCGTGAAACCGCAGTTGCTGGGCTTGAGCGGCGCCAGCGAAACGCCGCGTTCAGCCAACGCGGCCATCCACCGACCATCCGAACCGAGCCTGGCCCAACTGCCTCCGCCCATGGCCAGCACGGTGGCATCGGCCTCGACCAGCATCTCGCCGTCGGGTGAGATGAAACGCAACTGACCCGCTTCATTCCAGCCGCACCAGCGATGGTGAACGTGAAACACCACGCCCTGGGCGCGCAAGCGGCGCACCCAGCCGCGCAGCAAAGGCGCGGCCTTGAGGCTGCGAGGGAAAACCCGGCCCGAGGTGCCAACGAAGGTCTCGATGCCGAGTTCGGCAGCCCAGGCGCGGAGCGCATCGGCGTCAAAGCGATCCAGCCAACGCCCGACGTCGGCGCTGCGCTGGCCATAGCGTTCGCGAAAGCGCGCCGACGATTCCGAGTGGGTCAGGTTCAATCCGCCCTTGCCGGCAATGAGTATCTTGCGCCCGACCGAGCCCATCCGGTCATACAGGTCGACCTGCGCGCCACGGGCACGGGCAGCCTCTGCCGCAGGTCAGTCCTGCGATGCCGCCGCCGATGATGGCGATCAGGCGGGGCTTGGGATTTGGATCAGGTTTGAGGTTCAAGGTTGGTCAGTGGTCAGAAGTCAGTAGTCAGTAGCCAGTAGCTAGAAGAGGCTGTCATCCCGGCCGGAGCGTAGCGAAGAGCCGGGATCTGCCCCCTCAATTGGCACTCCGTTGGCCAGCGCCGTGCAAAACCCACCTCGGAGATCCCGGATCAAGTCCGGGATGACAAAGGGCGAGGCCGAATGCCAGAATGTTGAACCTTGAACCTGACCACTGACCACTGACCACTGACCACTGACCACTGTAACCTGAGCTCACCGCCGCAAGGACGTGATTCGCTGCACCCGGCCGTTGACGAATTCCACTTCGCGGGCGTGCTGGCCCGGGCCGAAATCGTAGGTCCAGCGTTCGCGGTGATCACCTGTGGGACCGGCATAGCCGTAAAATCCCTGCGGCGTGAGGTCGTAACGATGATCCGGTTCGCCGCAGCGGGCGTAGATTTCGGCGACGGTATCGCCGGCCTGGTCGAGTTCCTGCCAGGTACAGCGGCGAGTGCCCGGCGTCCAGGCGACACCATAGCCGAGCGATTCGATCCGGGCCAGTCGGCCGTTGGAAAAGACCAGCCGGCGCATCAAGCGACGCTGGCCGAAATTCAGCGTCCAGACCTCGATGCGCTCATGGGCCAGTGGGTAAACGCGCTCATAATGCTCGCGCCAGAAGGGCTCGGGGCAGGCACGGCCGACCTGCCAGATCGGGTCATCGATCCGGATCAGTCGACCGTCACAATACATGCTGCGCGCCTCTGCGGAAATTACCGGCGCCAGCAGGACCAATAGAAGTATCAAGCGAATCATGTTCGGCACACTCGATACTATATCCTTGAAGCTTGAATGAGTTCTGAATGAGCTGTTTTCACATCTGCGCGTCACCTGTTTCGGCATGATGCAAGGAATTCAACCTCCCATAAAAAGGTTTTCCATGTTCAAGACACTGATTATTTCGTCCCTGCTGTCCTTTGCAGCCTTTTCGGCGGTAGCCAACGAAGAGGTCACCGCGAGCGGCAGCGTCGAGCACTACCTGATCGACACTCGTGGCGCCCACGCCTTCGTCCAGTTCCGCATTTCGCACATGGGCTATTCATGGCTTTATGGTCGCTTCAACGATTTCGAAGGACATTTCACCTTTGATCCGGAAAATCCGGACAACGGCAGCGTCGAAGTCACCATCCAGACCGCCAGCGTCGACTCCAATCACGAACGCCGCGACAACCATCTGCGCAACGAAGACTTTCTGACCGTCGAGGATTTTCCGCAGGCGCATTTCAAGAGCACGGCCTTTCGCCATATCGAAGGCGACCGCTATCACCTGACCGGCGACTTCACCCTGCTCGGACACACCCGCCCGGTCGAGATCGAAGTCGAGCACATCGGCGCCGGCACCGACCCCTGGGGCGGC
>JBLRWT010000365.1:0-3135 GCA_047921095.1 Wenzhouxiangella sp.
CTGTCGAGGGCGAAGAGGAACAAACCATCCTGGCCTTGGCCGCCGCGGTGGAGAATGCTTCTGAGCACCCCCTGGCCCAGGCCATCGTGCAGGGCGCGAAGGATCGGGACGTGGCGTTCGGCAACGTCGAAGCGTTCAAGTCGGTCACTGCCCGCGGTGTCCAGGGCAGGGTTGACGGCCAGGAAATTCTGATCGGCAATCGGCGCTTGCTCGAGGAATCCGGCATCGATGGCCTCGATGCGCTGGATGAGGAATTGAGCCGGCTGGAAGAGAAGGGCCGCACCGCAGTGCTGGTTGCCCGCGATGGCCAGGCGCTCGGCCTGGTGGCCGTGGCCGATACCCTCAAGCAGGAATCGATCGAGGCCATCCGCGGGATGCATGAGCTGGGCCTGCACGTGGTGATGATCACCGGCGACAACGAGCGCGCTGCAAGAGCGGTTGCGGACGAGGTCGGTATCGACGAAGTGCTGGCCGGGGTATTGCCGGAAGGCAAGGTCGACGAAATCCGCAAGCTGCAGGAGCGGTACGGTCCGCACGTGGCGATGGTCGGCGACGGCATCAACGACGCCCCGGCACTCAAGCAGGCCAATGTCGGCATCGCCATTGGCGCCGGCGCCGATGTCGCCATCGAGGCGGCTGACGTCACGCTTGTTTCCGGCGAGTTGTCCAAGGTGGTTGAAGCCATTCGATTGTCGAAAGCGACGTTCTCCAAGATTGTTCAGAATCTCTACTGGGCCTTCGGCTACAACGTCGCCGCCATCCCGATCGCGGCCATCGGCCTGCTCCACCCGATGGTCGGTGTGATTGCCATGACCACCAGTTCGCTATCCGTGATCGGCAACTCGGTGCTGCTGAAGCGGGCAAAAATCTCGGGGAGTCAATAGAACTTGCTCACCCAGCTTTCAGATCAATTCAACCAACCATTGGAAGGAGTACGACAATGAAGAACCATTCCCTCGCAATCCGGATGATTGCCGCAACGTTCTTGTGCATTAGTGCGACCACCACGCTGGCTCACCAGGTAGAGGAAGTCGGTGACGGTCAGTATCGCGTCATCGTGGGTTTCGTCAATGAACCCATCTTTACCGACGAGCGCAATGGACTCGACCTGATCATCCGGCCAGTCGGCGAGGGGGAAGCGATTCCCGGGCTGGAGGAAGGGCTGAATGCCGAACTCATCGCCCCGGACGGCGAGACACGCCAGGCCTTCGACATCCGGCCCCGGTACCCTCATCCGGGGCGCTATACCTTTGATGTCGTACTGACTGAACCCGGGGACTACCAGGTACGAGTCTGGGGCAACATCCACGACGTGAGCTTCGATGTGACCTTTCCAATCGATGAAGTGAAGCCGATCTCGATGTTGCACTTCCCGAACCGTTGACCTGCTGCGCTTTCTGGCCGGCACAGCCAACGACAGATATCCAGGAACGGCAATCGGTTTTTGATATACATCAATATGATAGACAACGTCTCGGGCACGCTGATGTCATTCTATGAGAAGGTGCCGGATCCCGATCGCGGCCATTGGCCTGCTGCACCCGATGATCGGAGTGATCGCCATGACCACCAGTTCACTGTCAGTCATCGGCAACTCGGTGCTGAAGCGGACGCGCATTGGGATCGTTGAGCCGAAAGGCGCCGGATCGCATGAAATTCGTTGATCGAGGTCCTGGATGAGCGCAAATGATCGCTATTCGTCGCTGCAGCGGGAGTATGCCGCCAATGCCAGCAATTTCGATAGCCGATGGAAACACTACATTTCGGCATCGGTCGACAGGACCCTCGCCGCTTTTCAACTTGATCCCGGGACACGGCTGCTTGATGTCGGCTGTGGTACGGGCGAATTGCTGGCAAGGCTTGTTGCCCAGCAGCCGGCCACCCGATTGTATGGCTGCGACCTGTCCAACCCCATGCTGGCTGTCGCCCGTGACCGATTGGGTCCACCCATCGGCCTTGTTCAGGCTGCCGGCGAAGCGCTTCCGTTGGCAAACGCCAGCATCGACGTGCTGGTCTCGACCAGTGTCTTTCACTTTGTTCGCGAACCCCGCAAGGCGTTGCTCGAAGCCCGTCGCGTACTAAGGCCCGGCGGCATGCTGGTACTGACTGACTGGTGCGGTGACTACCTGACGATGAAAATGTTCGATGCCTATCTGAAAGCCTTCGACTCAGCACATCACCATACTTATCGCAGCGCAGAGTTCGCTCGCCTGCTCGAAGAGCATGACTTCAGTGACATTCACGTTTCCCGGTACAGAGTCAATTGGTTCTGGGGTTTGTTCACAGCCACAGCCATCAGCACTTAAAGTCATTCCCAGACACAAAATGGCTTCTCGCGCCAAAAAGAAAAGGCTCTCGCCAAGACGCCAAGGCGCCAAGTTCGCCAAGATAAAGAAAAAGCTGATTGAATGGATTCCCGTCGAAGGGGTTCAGTGGTGAAAAGAGTGAATTAAGTTGATTCAAAGTACCGTCCCCTAACAGGGACTGCGGGGTTGCAGCAACCAGGTTTTACTTTATTTACCTTGTCTTCCTTGCTTTACTTGGCGCCTTGGCGTCTTGGCGAGAGGCTTTTTTCCTTGGCACTTAGTCTGCGTAGTGCTTATCACTTGTGCACAGGAAACGAGAACAGGTTAACATTAGCGTAATTATTACTATTACATCAGGGGGAAATCAGGTCATGGGAGTATTGACACAGCAGGTCTACCTGCCGCAGCCGATCTACAGACTGCTGCCGCTGTTGTACTTCGTAGCCGGGATGATTCTGTGGCTGGTTCTGACCAACCCTTTCGGCAAATTCGCCGCACTGATTTTGCTCGGCTTTGCCGTATTCATCAGCGCCAGGCGCTTTCTGGGTGCCACAGCGAAGACTGCGACGGCCGGCCGGCGCTATTGACAGCGACCCGGTTCAGGGGCAGTAGCATCCGCCAGGCAAAGAAATCAGGCACAATGACAAGCAGAGCCCTTGCCATTGCGCTGGAATACTTCCATGAGAATGACCGTACTCGCCACAACCGTGGTTTTTGCCCTTACTGCGTGCAATTTCGGCGGTTCGGATATTCCCCAAGTAGCCGAACGTTACCAGGAAGGCATCGATCTGGCCTGGGAACGGGCTGATCGCGGCGAGTCTCCCACCAG
>JBLRWT010000366.1:0-3127 GCA_047921095.1 Wenzhouxiangella sp.
CGATCAGCACATGCCCCGAGACCCTTGAAGCCGGGGTAGCGGCCTGTGGACGTGGGCGATGGGCCGGCGCGACCAGTGGCACGCTGACGGCGAACGAAGTGCCCCGCCCGGGCTGGCTGCGCAGCGTCAGGGGATGACCCAGCAGGCGTGCCATGCGCTCGGCAATGGACAAACCCAGGCCCAGGCCGGGCGCATGGCTGTCGGTATCGAGGCGACGGAATTCTTCGAAGATGATCTCGCGTGATTCGGCCGGAATGCCGGGGCCGGTGTCCCAGACGCCGGCCAGGACGGTGTTGCCCTGGCGGCGACAGCCGATGAGAATTCGGCCATGGTGAGTGTAGCGCACGGCGTTGGAGAGAAAATTCTGCAGGATGCGGCGCAACATGCCCGG
The DNA here is from genome assembly GCA_047921095.1 of Wenzhouxiangella sp. GTDB lineage: Bacteria > Pseudomonadota > Gammaproteobacteria > Xanthomonadales > Wenzhouxiangellaceae > Wenzhouxiangella. The sequence goes on from JBLRWT010000366.1 coordinate 392, forward strand.
GTCGCTTTCAACCCAGGCCGATGTGCGAACACATTCGAGCATGAGGCCGCGTTCTTTCGCCATCAACAGGAACTCGCCGTGCAGTTGATCGAACAGTTCGCTCAAGGGGAAACGGCTGATCCGCGGCTCCAGGCCGCCGGCATCCAGGCGCGAGATGTCCAGCAGGCCCTCGAGCAGGTTTTCGGTGGCGGCCAGGGCGCCGGAAATCTGCGCCAGCGGTTCACGTTCCGGACGGTCTTTCAGTTGCCCGGCCAGCGAATGGGTCAGCAATTGAGCGGCGTTCAGGGGCTGGACCAGGTCGTGGCTGACGGCGGCCAGGAAGCGCGACTTGGCTTCGCTGGCGCGTTCGGCGTCGGTCTTGGCCAGTTCCAGTTCGGCGGTCCGGGCGACCACGCGCTGCTCCAGGGTTTCGTTGATCTGGCGGAGTTCCTCGGCGGTCCGGCGAGAGGCGGTGATATCGGTGAATGTGGCGACGAAGCCGCCGCCCGGCATGGGGTTGCCGCGAATTTCGATAATCCGGCCATCCGGCCACGGGCGCTCCACCAGGTGCCGGGTTCCGGCTTTTTTATGGGCCAGCCGGCGTTCGATCTTGGCTTCAATGTCGCCTGAACCCATCAGGCCCAGCATGGCGTTGAAACGCAGCAGGTCGGCGACGGGCCGCCCGACCCGGATCAGGGCCGGGGGATAGCGGAACAGGTCCAGGTATGCGCTGTTCCAGGCCACCAGGCGCATCTGGCTGTCGACCACGCAGACGCCCTGGCTCATGTTCTCCAGCGCGCCGGACAGGACTTCCTGGCTGAAACGGGCCTGGGCGGCCGCCTCGCCGACGAGTTCGGCGACGGTTTCCAGCGGGGCGGGGGTGCGCTTTCGGGCCGCATCCAGCAGCAGCTTCGAGGAGGTCGAACCGACCACTGCCGCCAACTCATGCTCCAGGGCCGATTCGAGCTGGATCGTATCCTGGTCGGCGTCATGGCCGGCAAACAGCATCCTGCTCCGGTCCGGCGGCAGGAAGCGATCGGCCAGGTTCTGCAATACCGGCAGGGCCAGACTGGCCGACGGCATGGTCCGCCGGCTGCCAGGGAGGTACCTGACTGCCAGCAGGGTAACGACAACGTTGATCAACAGGCTGCTGGCGACCGCGCGGCTGAGGGCATCGAGTTGCCCGAGGCCGAAGAGTTGCTGCGGCGACAGCATGGACCAGCCCAGCGGCCCATCGCTGATCCAGCCAGGGCTCGCCCCCACCGCGGTGGTCGCCAGCGGCACGAACAAAACATAAGCCCAGACGCCGACGCCGCTGAGTATGCCGGCCAATATGGCGCACGCCGGCAGGCCGGGCCGATACACTGCAAGGATGACGGCCGGGGCCAGTTGAGCCAGAGCGGAAAAAGACAGCGCGCCAATGTCGGCCAGTGCTTCAGTCGTGCCAACCAGGCGGCTGTAGACGTAGGCCAGCAGCATGACCAGGGCAATGCCGAAACGACGTTGCTGGCGAACCGACACGCCGAGTTCGCTGATCCGGCCCCAGCCGCGGTTGACCATGGCCGGGGTCATCCAGTGGTTGCCGATCATGATGGCCAGGGTCAGGCTGGCCAGGATGACCATGCCGGTGGCCGCACTCAAGCCGCCAAGAAAGGCAAACATCGCCAGCGCGTTCTGTTCACCGGACAAGGGCAGCATCAGCGCGTACAGATCCGACGGTACGCCGTCGGCCGCCAGCAATGCGTTGCCGGCCCAGGCCAGCGGCAGGATCGGCAGGCTGATCAGGATCAGAAACAGCGGGAACAGCCAGCGGGCGGCACGCAAGTGACTTTGATCGCGACATTCGACCATGCCGATATGAAACTGGTGCGGCAGGGTGAACATCGCCAGCGCGCCCAGCAGGGCCAGGGTGATGAAGGTATCGGGGTTGGCAAAGGCCGGCCGGGTGGTTTCCGTGATGAACTCGCCCGGCCCGGTGTAGAGGCCGAAGACCACGTAGGCGCCCAGCGCCAGCATCGCGGTGAGCTTGAGCAGCGATTCAAAGCCGACCGCCAGGACCAGCCCGCGGTTATGTTCCGTGGCCGCGGCGCGCCGGGTGCCGAACAGCATGGCGAAGATGGCCATGAACACGGCCACGTAGAAGGCCAGGTCCTGCCAGGCGGCAAGCTCGGCATCATCGATGCGGCCCAGCGTCAGCGCGCCGAAACTCATCGCCACGGCCTTGAGCTGGAGGGAAATGTAGGGGACGATGCCCAGCACCGCGACCGCGGTGACCGTGGCGGCCAGGACGGATGATTTCTCGAAGCGGCTGGCGATGAAGTCGGCGATGCTGGTCGAGTTGGCCTCCTTGCTCAAGGCCACCAGCCGGTGCAGGAAGGGAAAGCCCAGGGTAAACAGGATGATGGTGCCGATAAAGGTCGGCGGAATCGGCCAGCCCGAATGCGCAGCCTGGGTGGTGGTTCCGTAGAAAGTCCAGGCGGTGCAATAGACCGCCAGCGACAGCGAATAGATCACCGGCCACAACTTCTTCAGCCGCCCCGGCGAGCGCTCCCCGACCACCGCCACGCCAAACAACAACCCGAGCCAGGCCAGCCCGGCCAATATGACGGTTGTTGTGGAGAGGGTCATTAGGGGGAGGTTAAAGGTAAAAGGTTAAAGGTGAAAGGTGAAAGGTGAAAGGTTAAAGGGAAATGGGTTCCGGGTTCCGGCAACTGACCACTGACCACTGACCACTGACCACCGATTTCCGCCTCCGAG
>JBLRWT010000367.1:0-3125 GCA_047921095.1 Wenzhouxiangella sp.
GACTCAGCGTGGAATCGATCCGCGCCGGCTTTCCGCCCTCGGCCTCGGGCAGAACCGACCCATCGCCAGCAATCAGACGGCGGCGGGCCGCCAGCAGAATCGCCGGGTCGAGATCATCATCGAGAATCCGCGCGCAGTCGCCGGCAATTGAGCGGATCCTCCGGGCAATTTACTGCCTTGCCCTCCCCCCGTTTGTGGGGGAGGGCAAGGCAGGGTGGTGATGGGGATGGGGGGATGCATATATGACCAAACGCGCCCCAAGACGACTTCCGGCAGCCTCCCAACTGTCGACCTGGGAAAACGAGGGTGGCGGTATTCCCGCAGCCACCAGTGCCGATTCAGCACGCGATCAGGCATTTTACGAGACCCCCGGACCGCTGAAGCTCAATGAGCTTGCCAGGGTGACGCTGAACTCGATTGCCGATGCCGTGATCAGCACCGACGCCGATGGAAAAGTTGCCTATATGAATGCCACTGCCGTGAAGATGACCGGCTGGACGCTGCAGCAGGCTGTCGGCCGGACCATGGCCGAGGTATTCAGGGTCGTGGATGCCACCACCGGTGAGCCTGCGCCCGATCCGGGGCTGCATGCGATCTCCGAAAACCAAGCCGTGTCCCTTGCGCTCAACTGCGTTCTGGTCCGGCGTGACGGCTCCGAAGTGGAAATCGAGGACAGCGCAGCGCCCATTCATGACCGGCACGGGCGTCTGGTCGGCGCCGTGATCATATTTCGTGATGTCAGGTTCTCCCACGCCATGGTCGACAGAATGCTCTTCCTGGCCCGGCACGATCCCCTGACCGGCCAGGCCAATCGCTTCGCCCTGGATGAGCAGTTCGATCTGGCACGACGCATGGCAAGGCGGCACCACTGGAAAATCGGTGTGCTGTTCGTTGATATCGACCGATTCAAATTCATCAATGATTCGCTGGGGCACGATGCCGGAGATGAAGTGCTGGTCAAGGTAGCGAAGCGTCTGGCCGGGTGTCTGCGCGAATCGGATACCTTATCGCGCTATGGGGGGGACGAATTCGTGGTGCTGCTCAGCGAGACTCAGCATTCCGGAGATACGCTGGGAGTCGCCCGAAAGCTGCAAGCGGCCATGGCCGATCCCGAACTCATTGCCGGACACGCCGTAGATCTGTCGTTGAGCATCGGCAGCAGCGTATACCCGGATGACGGTGAGGATCTGCGCACACTTCTGCAAAAAGCGGATCAGACGATGATGCAGACCAGAACCGCAAGCCGATCCACCGGAGCATCTGCAACCAGCCTGCGTTAACGCCATGGGACCGGATGGTTGTCGGATGGTGACTCCGTTCACTGGCGGAGGCGTCATCGAGCGCGGGAGATTGTATCGGGCTTTCGTAAATCGTAAATGGTAAATGGTAAATGGTAAATGGAAAAGTCAAACCCGGCCTGCCCCCAGCCGGCCCCTCTGGCAGATAGCTGGGACAAGTACCTGATCAGGAAACCCTAGGCAACATTGGGGTGTAGATGTAACCCGCTCTCGTACGCCTTGACGCCCGCCGCATAGCATTCGCAGGATGCCTCTTCCAGGCCTTTGCGTGAAAGCACGTGAATTCGCCCGCGCGTGTAGCTGATCAGCTGCTGCCGCTGCAGCTTTCCTGCGGCAATCGTAACCGCGCTTCGGCGCACACCCAGCATTGTGGCCAGGACCGCGTGAGTGAGCTCCAGGCTCTTGCCATCGGCGCGGTCCTGGGCCATCAGCAACCAGCGCGCCAGCCTTTGCGAAACTTCGTGGAAGCAACTGCATGCGATCGACTGCGTCAGTTGTTCGATCAGTACGTAAAAGTAACGGCTGCAGATCCTCCGCAACTCCTGGCTGGAATCGACCTGCCTGGCGAACGCCGGGAAATTCAAGCGCAATGCCGTGCCGGAGCCCTGTACGATTTCGGAGTAAGGCGCGATGCGCGTGCCAAGTACCAGCTCTGCACCCAGCATGCCTTCGCTACCGATCATGTTGAGTTCCAGCGGCTTGTGCCCATTGACGCTGATGACAAGTGATACAAAGCCGGTCAGCGGAAGATACACATGCCGAATGCGTGAGCCCTTGTCTACAAGTCGCTCACCAAACAGCAACGGCACTGTTTCGCAATCTGCAAGCAGCCGGCTGCGCTGTGGCGCAGGAAGTGCATCAATCAGCCCGTTACCGGTGGGTATCCCGGCGGACTTTGTCACTTGGAGTTTCCCGTATCAAACGTTCCGCTCATCACTTGAGGTCGCCTGATCTTACCGAATCAACGAAGCATCCAGCACCTCGATGTGTTCAGTCTGTGCGGTATAGAACATTAGTATGTGAGTCGGTTGGGCTCGTAACCTGCCTTCTTCGCCAGCCTGCCTGATGCGGGAGCGCACCAGGCGGGATGTCGAATGATGCGGACTTTGGGCGGCTTCTATCCCGCTCGGCGACCGCTCAAAAGCTGGAACACGATCATGATCACCGCCAGTATCAGCAGGACATGCACGAAACCGCCGACGGTGGTTCCAGAGACCAGGCCGAGTGCCCAGAGCGCGAAAAGAATAATGGCAATTGTGAATAACATGATTTACTTTCCTTCGGTTCGATGACCGAGTCAGAACTTCATCCAAAGCATGCGCTTGTGGCCGGCGCTTATCTGTGCGCTTGCGCACGCCAGCGATATTTCTGCTGCCGGACCCGGTTGGACTAGTATGGACCGGCGACGGCACTGTAATGTTCGGTAACGCACGGATGGCCGGTTCGGAGTAGTGCATGCTTGACTCCCAAAACCACACAGGAGTTTCTGCAATGAGCGTTGGGACAATCTTGCTCGTCGTGCTGGTGCTGGTGCTGATCGGCATCATTCCGACCTGGCCGCACAGCCGGGGATGGGGCTACGGCCCCAGCGGGGTCGTCGGAGCGATTCTGCTGATACTGCTGGTACTCCTGCTGATGGGCAGGATCTGACTGGTCGGATAGAAAACTGGCGGCAGTGGCAAACCAGGCATGGGCGCGCACGCGCCCATTGCTTCATTTGGCGGAATTCGGCTGGCTTGTCGCGGAATTTGCCTTTGCAAAGTGTGCTCCGAGCTCCAGCGCAAGCTTGAGAAGCGAGACAGTATTCGACACCGGTGCTGCTTGCGC
>JBLRWT010000368.1:0-3120 GCA_047921095.1 Wenzhouxiangella sp.
CTGCCACGACAACCGTTGCAATTCGACTGGAATTGAAGGGATTGGACTGGACAACTAGAACTGGGCGTCGAAAACCAGAACCAGAGCCGGTCGGCTCAGGCAACGAGGCCCACCAAATCTCACCACGTTTCATCTTTCAACACGGCCGATTGAGCTCGGATGAATGGCTCATCGAGCTCTGATCGTTCGGAGTCATAAACCCGATCCAGTTGAGCCGTAATCGCATCGGGCCCATGTTGAGCCAGGTACTCCTCCAGCGCCTCTGCAAAAAGCTGGCTTCGGGGAATGCCTCGATCCCTGGCCAGGCGCTCAGCGGCCTCGAATACCGGATCTGGTACGGATATCGCTACTTTCATGGGGCAACGGTATCACTACGGTATTACCACGTCAACCCCCAGCGTCCCCCGTGGCCAGCGTGCCCTTTCAGGGCCGGCTGGTCGCCACGGTTGGCAGCCGGAAGCAGGGAAGTGAATTCCCCGTCCACCGGATCACAGGGCGCTACCAGATGATCACATGAGGGTCGAGCACTTCGCGATCCTCGTTTGCGTGATTGTCCACGTCATACTTGCAACCATCGGGCGGCCCGCACACGCCGTCATCCCGGACTGTGAGCGTCTTGACTCCGGCCTGATTCAGCGCCACTGTCTGTATGGGCTGCCCTCCGCGGTTGAAGAACGGGGTTTCCTGGGGGAAGCGAAGCACGGTGGCCGCCTGGTTTGGCCGGTTGCCCTCGTCGTCAAGGACGATCCGAACCTCCACCCCCTTGCGTACATGAAATTCGTGATTTGATACCTCGGGCTGCAGCGCCGGGTCGGCGGGCAGGCTGACGACCAGCTCACAGTCATCGGTGCACGGCCGATCACGCGTTCCTGTAACAGAAATATCGTCCGCCACCGCGGGATCGTCCGGCTGCGGCTCGCAACCGGTGAGCACCAGGGACAATGCAATCAACACAGGCCAGGTGTACGCCGAATATACTTGAAACGGGGAATTCTTCATGGAAGTTCTCCTTGGTTGTTGTTCATGGGTGGATCGGTCGGGTCACCGACCAGCGCCACGAACGCCGGGTGGTCAAAGAGCGGTTCAAGCCGCGGGTCCTGTTTGAACAGGGCCGGCGGATAGCCTTTGTCTTTTGCGGCTTCGAAATGTCGAATTGCCGCTTCATGTTCGCCCAATTCGAGATAGGCCATGCCTGCACTCTGGTGGGCCAGCATATCCAGGTCGGCGGATACCTCGATTGATACCAGCTCGGCGCGTGCGCCGGTCGTGTCCTCAAACGCGGCAAGGTTGCCAGCCAGCTGGGCGCGGATTACGTGATCGGCGGGGTTCACTTCCAGCCGTTGCCTGCCGAGACGAATTGCGGTTTCGCGGTGTTTGCGGGCTTCCGGGAAGTCGGGTTCATCCTGCATTTCGATGGTCTGAGCCAGGAAGCCGTGCCAGCGCGCGTCGTCCGGGGCCAGTGTCAGGGCCTGGCGGAACATGGCTTCGGCCTGGGCGTACTCACCGGCATTGAAGTACATTGCCCCGACGTTGGAATAGGCGATCGGATTGGGGTTGCGCTCGACCGATTGGCGAGTCGTTTCGGCCGCCCGCAGATAGTCCCCCTGGTAATAGTAGAGTCCGCCCAGAGCCCGGTAAGGTCGCGGGTGCCCGGGCTCAAGCCGGATGGCCCGTCTCAGGTGCGAAATGGACTCATCGATCCGGCCCTGATCCTGGAGTACCCGGGCCAGCGACATGTGATGGCGCCAGTAACCCGGGTCCAGCTCGATGGCCCGCTGCAAGTGCTGCTGTGCAGCCTCCAGATCGCCTTCCTCGCGCAGGGTCTCGGCAAATCCGGCCAGGGCATCGGCACTGTTGGGCCGGGATGCCACGGCCCGCGTCAATACGCTGCGCGATTCGGCCATTCGCCCGGTATTGCGGTACAGGTTGCCCAGCGCAACCAGCGTTTCGGTCCGATCACTCTTGCGTTGGGCTTCCTGGCATGCCTCGATTGCACGTTCAGCCAATTGCGTTGCCCGGGTAAAGTCGTACTGTTCCCAATAGGCGCTGCACATCCCGGCGCGGGCCAGGCCGAAATCCGCGTCCAGGGCCAGGGCGCGTTCGAACCGGGCAATGGCCTGGTCGAAGTCTTCCATGGTAATTCCGCGGCGCAGATGGTCACGCCCGCGCAGGTATTCTTCATAGGCTTGCTGGTTGCGGGTGGGCACCTCCACCAGCGGCGTGTCGTCGAAAACGCGTATCCGGAACACGTCGACAATGGACCTCGAAATGTTGTCCTGTACCGCAAAAACATCTTCCAGAACGCTTTCATAGGTCTCGTTCCAGAGCTGGCGGCCGGTCTTTCCGTGGATCAGCCGCGCGCTGATGCGGATGCGATCTCCGGCCTTTCGCACACTGCCTTCCAGGACCGTGCCCACGCCCAGCGTTTCGGCCACTTCGCGAATATCGGGATTGCGGTCGCGAAAGGCGAATGACGAAGTTCTGGAGACCACCTGCAATCCCGGCACACGGGCCAGACTGTCGAGGATGGCTTCGGCCATGCCGTCACAAAAGTAACCAGCGTTCCGGTCCGGGCTCAAGTCGTTGAACGGAAGCACTGCAACCGAGCGCTCGGGTGGAGGCTGTTGCCGATCCCCGGAATTGCCGGCAAGCACGAACGTCAGGATTGCCAGCAGGCCGGCAATGATCAAATAATCCAGCCAGCGCCAGTTCCAGTGCAAGGCGCCCGAGTCGTTGGTGCCGCGGCTGAGCGGCGGGGTGCGGACTACGCCCTGGGGCGTGATGTCGTACATCCAGGCCAGGACCGCGGTGATCGGCAGTCCGACAATGGCCAGAAAGACCACGATCGAATTCACCCAGAACGGAACGAGCAGGGCCGGCAGCACCACGTCGGCGGCCGCAACCGTAAACCAGGCCGCGATCGCATACGCCCCCATCACGCGATAAACGTGGCGGCGGCGCAACTCCCCCAAGATGCGGCTGAGTCGCGAACGATGGTTGGACATATCGCCTCCTAGCACATCATAACCCCGAATCGCCTCCCCGCCAATCCCCCCGAAAGCGTATCTGGCGATGCATGAACAATTCGTCGCCGAATCAATCGGCGCAGGCGACTTTCCC
>JBLRWT010000369.1:0-3098 GCA_047921095.1 Wenzhouxiangella sp.
CCGTGCGTTCGGATCAACGACGGTTATCCGACGCACGGCCTTATCTGTTAGGTTGGACGTGCCGCTTCGTGAAGTCAATCGGAGATCCTCGCTTCTTTCCCTAAGAAATTTCTTGAAACCACTGCGCCGCAGAGGCGTCCGTGGAACTAGTAATTGGCTGTTGAAAGTTGATGGTATTGGATCGGGCGGCGAAAGTGACGCTTTCTCTGCGTGGCTTGCCTCCCTGCCCTGCAACTTTCTGAAACAGCGCATAAAAATTGTGGTTCGTATCGAATATACGACAGTTTCTGACGCATAACCACTGAATTTTCCTGTGCCATGGCGGGTTGATTTCTGATTTTCGGATGTTCTGTGGGCTGGTGTAATGCTGGCTCACTGCACTGGAAGGGCGAGTCATGGCGGAGAAGTTGCTGGATCGGATGCGGCGGGTGCTGCGTACGGGGCACTACAGTTATCGTACCGAGCAATCCTACCTGGATTGGGCCAGGCGCTTTATCTTGTTTCACGGCAAACGGCATCCGGAAACGATGGGGAAGCGCGAGGTCGAAGCGTATCTCTCCCATCTTGCGGTTGATCGGCACGTGGCCCCGGCGACGCAGAACCAGGCGCTTAACGGTATTCTTTTCTTGTACCGCCGGGTGCTGGAGGTCGAATTGCCGTGGCTGGACGATGTGGTTCGGGCCAAACAGCGCATGCGCATCCCGGTGGTTCTGAGCCGGTCGGAGGTCAGGTTGGTTCTGGCCGGTCTGAAGGCGCCGTACGATCTGATTGCCACGTTGCTGTACGGATCCGGGTTGCGGATTTCCGAGGCCCTGCGCCTTCGGGTCAAGGATGTGGATTTTGGCCGCCGCGAGTTGGTGATTCGGGACGGCAAGGGCAAGAAGGATCGGGTCACGGTGCTGGCGGATTCCTGTATCCCCGCCCTCAAAGTTCAGGTGGATCGTGCCTTGCTGGTGGCCGCGCGCGACCGCGCGCACAAAGTCGGAGGCGTGGTTTTGCCGAGTGCGCTGGAGGCCAAGTATGCCCATGCGCGTTTCGAGACGGCCTGGCAATGGGTGTTCCCGGCCGCGCGACTCAGCGCGGATCCGCGCACGGACAAGCTCCGGCGTCATCACCTGCTCGATCGGGCGGTACAGCGGGCGGTGCGGCTCGCGGCGCAGGCAGCGCAATTGAACAAACCGGTGACCTGTCATGTGTTTCGGCACAGTTTCGCGACCCATTTGCTCGAAAGCGGCGCCGACATCCGGACGGTGCAGCAGTTGCTGGGCCACTCGGATGTGCGAACGACGATGATCTATACCCATGTGATCCAGCGCGGCGCGCTGGGGGCACGCAGTCCGTTGGATGTGGATTGATCGGGCAGTTCCCAAACGCCAGGCACGCTACCGCCATTGGGTGCACAAGGGTGTGCAAGCCATTGTTTTAGTGCTTGAATTTTTGACGCGTGGGCCGAAAATCGTGCTTTTTTTCCGGCCTCATGGAGCTTTTGCGCCGGGATCAGTTTTGCAGCCTTCAGTGTCTGGGTCAAGCGGAATTGGCTTGTTCGCTCATTTTTCCGAAAACGCGGGCGGCGGCGGCGACGGTCTGGTCGATGTCTTGGCGGGTGTGGGCGCTGGAAACGAAGCCGGCTTCAAATGCGCTGGGCGCCAGGTAGATGCCTTCTTCCAGCATGGCGGTAAAGAAGTACTTGAATCGATCCAGGTTGCAGGCGGCGGCCTGGTCGAAGTCGGTGACTTTTTCGGCGTCGGTAAAGAAGATGCCGAACATGCCGCCGACGGCAACGGTACACAGGGGAATGTTGGCGTGGTCGGCGACCTGCTTTAGGCCGGCGGCCAGCTCGACGGTGGTCTGGCCGAGGCGCTCGTAGAATCCGGGTTCGGTGATCAGTTCGAGGTTGGCGATGCCTGCGGCCATGGCAACGGGGTTGCCCGACAAGGTGCCGGCCTGGTAGACGGGGCCGGCAGGTGCGACCAGGTTCATGAATTCTGACTTGCCGCCGAAGGCGCCGACCGGCATGCCGGCGCCGATGACCTTGCCGAAGCAGGTCATGTCGGGGATCACACCGTAGAGTCCCTGGGCACCCTGGGGGTGGACGCGGAATCCGGTCATCACTTCATCGAAGATCAGCACGGCGCCGTGGTGGCTGCAAAGATCGCGCAGGCCCTGGAGAAAGCCGCCGGTTGGCAGGATGCAGTTCATGTTGCCGGCGATCGGCTCGACGATGATGCAGGCAATTTCATCCGGGTGAAGGGCGAACAATTCGGACACGCTGTCGAGGTCGTTGAAGCGTGCATTGAGCGTCAATTCGGCCAATGCCGCGGGCACGCCGGGCGAGGTCGGCACGCCCAGGGTCTGGGCGCCGGAGCCTGCCTTGACCAGGAAGCTGTCGCCGTGACCGTGGTAACAACCTTCGAACTTGATGATGCGGTCGCGGCCGGTGGCGGCGCGGGCGACGCGAATGGCGCTCATGGTGGCCTCGGTGCCGGAGTTGACCATGCGGACCTGGTCGAGTGAGGGGACCAGTTCGCAGATCTTTTCGGCCATGGTCACCTCGCCTGGCGACGGTGCGCCGAAGCTCAAGCCCCGGGCAGCGGCGGTTTGCACGGCTTCGATGATTTTCGGGTGGGCGTGGCCGCAGATCATGGGGCCCCAGGAGCCGACGTAATCGATGTAGCGATTGCCGTCGACGTCGAACATGTACGCACCCTCGGCGTGGTCGAAGAAAACGGGTTCGCCGCCGACGGCGGCAAAGGCGCGGACCGGGGAGTTGACGCCGCCGGGCATGCGCACTCGGGCGCGGGCAAACAGGTCGTGACTGAGGGTCATTGCAGGTCAGGCTCTTTTGAAATGCGTGGCCGGCCATTATACGGATGGGGTTGGTGGACCGGGATGATCAGTTCTTCCAGCGACGCCGGAAAAGGAGAGTCAAAAGCAGTTTCGCCCGCGTTTCACTTGCAGGGCGAGTGACTTTTGCCAAGCGCTGCACTAGTGTCCGACACATCTCAGGTTCTCCGATGTTAACTCATTGAAATGGCGTTATTTTTGGCGCGTATTGAGGTGTCACCGACTTGAACTTTAGCCAAGAACCGGTCCAAGCT
>JBLRWT010000370.1:0-3097 GCA_047921095.1 Wenzhouxiangella sp.
TGGTCCTTGCTGATGCGCTACCTGGAGCAATGGATACATCAGCGACCGGTCTTTTTCGGCTCACCGCGTTGGCAGGATGAGATCGAAGACATCGCCGATTCGGCCCTGGGAGTGCAAGCCGAGCGCGCGGCCTGGATTGACTGCATGACTGGGATGGGTAGCGAACGCCGGGACCCGATCCAGCGCTTGCTTGTTCAAAACGAGCGCAGCCATTCAGCTCTGGCGAGCGCATTGGAGGAGGCAAGTGCGCAGTTCTATGCGGATGTGACCCGACCCGGCGCAGATATCAATCTCGACAGTGGCCCCGATCAGGTCACGAGCTACCGGCCGGAAACCCTGATGGTCATCCCGTGCCCGGGCGCCGAAACCTGTGCAACGCGAATCGAGTTACCGGTCAGTCGGGCCCTGTTGGGCCTGTTCCCAAATGCCTACCTGCTTGCCGACCAGCTCCGAATGGGCGAGCTCAAACTCTGTTACGCGGATGTGCGCTGGGTTGATCGTGAGGCTCGTCCGGCTCGCTCTGGCGACGACAGGGTTGCCAATTACCATGGTCGCCTGGGTTTTGACCTGGTGGGCGCCTTTGTTGCCGATGACGAAGCCAGCACGGTGTTTCGCCAACGCTTGACAGCCGTCGAGACCAGCCATTACCTGTTTGCTTCGGCAAGCCCGGAGATGCTGGCGCTCGACTGTCCCCAGAACCTGGCAGGCGACCCGATCGCGAGTCGCCTGCCCGAAGGTCGCCCCGGCCTGGTGCCCAACCGGCTGACCTATTTCACCTCCACACCGACCACCGCCGAGGCTGAATTGGCCACCAACTGGGACCGCGGTGCCGAATGGCGAGACTGGTTTGTCACCGGTGACCGAGTGGAACTGCTCGAACAGGAAGATGGTGAAACCCTGGCGCTGGCCGTTCAGGCCCAGCTGGACGCGCTCAGCAGCCGCCGGGAACGCCAGCTTTCTGGCCGCATGCTCAGCACCCTGGCATCGACCGAGGACGATGCGCTGACTGCCGCCATGCGCGAAATCGTGGAATACACCGCACTGACAAGACGCACACTTGAAATTCACTATCCGCGCGTCCTGCGTCATGAAGACAACCTGCGTGCGTTGCTGGTCGGAGATTCCGGCTTGCTGACGCGCGACCGTGTCCGGCAGTTGCGCGATGCTGGTGTGCCCATGGCCCAGGTCCCGGCGCTGGGGCGGGAACGCCTGGTGCGCTTGCGCGCATCATGGCTGTCACTGCCGCTGGTCCTGCGTGAATCCGGCCATGCGGCACCAGAGCTGGATTACGGGCTGGAGCAGCTCCAGACCCTGCTCCGGGTCAGCCGGCACCGGCCGGCGATCGTCGAACCGTTGGCAGAGCCACGAAGTACACAATGATCAGTGCAACTTGCAACAGAGCCGGGATCCGCGCGCCGGGGTTGGCCCAGGCTTCCATCACGCCGAAGGAAAAGTAGAGCAGCAGGATAAAACCGGCGATCACCAAAGGTCGGACACGGAGTTTCCATACCCCCGGCAAAACGATCAGCAGGGGAGCCAGGGCGGCGGCCACCACCAGCAGAACAGGAAGATGTTCAGGCTGCTGCACCCAACCGAACCACAACGGCTGCAGGATCACCAGTCCCAGCAAGGACCAACGACACCAGCTCAGCTCGATTCTGCTCATGAGGCCAGCTTGCACGCCGTCTCGGCGACTCGTCGACCCAGGGCCCGACACAGCTTGCGTTCATCCTCATCGACTGCCCGGTCGCTGTCCGGCCCGGCCAGGTGACTGGCGCCGTAAGGCGTGCCGCCGCTTTTTGTGCTGCTCAACAAGGGCTCGGTATAGGGCAGGCCGACCAGGATCATGCCGTGGTGAAGCAGTGGAACCATCATGCTTAGCAGGGTGGCTTCCTGGCCTCCGTGCAGGGTGGAGGTGGATGTGAATACGCCTGCCGCCTTGCCCGCCAAAGTGCCGGAAAACCACTCGCTTCCGGTGCCATCCAGGAAGTGCTTGACGGCCGAGGCCATATTGCCGAACCGGGTCGGGCTGCCGAGTATCAGCCCATCGCACTCGACCAGGTCTTCCGGTCCGACCAGGGCAGGGCCCTGCTCGGGCGGATGCACGGTCCTGGGATCGATGGCCGAAGTCACGGGTGCAACCGCGCGCAAGCGGGCCTGACACCCCTTGACCTGTTCGACGCCGCGGGCGACCTCGCGGCCCATTGTCAGCGTATTGCCGTGCACCGAATGCACCAGCACGAGGATATCGGTCATGGCAAAATGGCTTCCACGTTCTCGGGCGGGCGCCCAATACGGGCCTGGTCACCCACGACAACAATGGGTCGCTGGATCAATCGTGGATGCTTGACCATGGCCTCTATCAGGCGTTGCTCGCTGCTTGCCTCGTCCAGATTTTCCTCGCTGTACTCGGGTTCGTTTCCGCGCACCAGTTCATGGACTGTGATGCCGAGCATGGCAATGGTACGCTTGAGCTGTTCGGCGTCCGGTGGCTGCTTCAGATATTCAATGATCTCAGGCTCGATACCACGGTCGCGGATCAGGGCCAGTGTCTGGCGACTCTTGGAACAGCGTGGGTTGTGGTAAATGGTTACAGTCATGAACAAGTCCAGTTTGGAAAAAGGCGGGGCGCGGCTCAAGTTTAACTTCCAGAGAGCAGCGAGGCCTGTCCTCAAGTCATTTTCCCGTCGATTCGACCGGCACCGGGTCCGGAGCTTCGTTGATCACCTGTGGGAACACTTTCGGGCAGACCGCAGCTTCGAAGCCGCCGCCGCTCTCAGCTACACCACCTTGCTGGCACTGGTGCCGTTGATGGCCGTCATGTTCGGCGTGGTGTCGGCCTTCCCGGTCTTTGACCGTTGGGCAATAGAGGTCGAAGAATATATCTTTGCCAATTTCGTGCCGGCTGCGGGCGACCAGATCCGGGAATACCTGCAGGAGTTCGTCGGGCGCACCGCCGGGCTGACCGGGGCCGGAACCGTCTTCCTGATCGTCACTTCGATCGTGTTGATGGCGACCATCGAGAAGAGCCTCAACCGAATCTGGCGCGTGGGTGCCGAGCGCAGCCCACTCAACCGGCTCCTGATCTACTGGGCTG
>JBLRWT010000371.1:0-3092 GCA_047921095.1 Wenzhouxiangella sp.
GATCCCGGCTCTCCGCTACGCTCCGGCCGGGATGACAAGGAGGGAGGCCACTTTCACCTTGATCCTTCCCCCTCAATCCTTCATCCTTGACATAGAACCCGCCACCAGGAGCAAGCCATGAAAATCTTCACAACTCTGATTCTTTTCCTGGCCCTGGCCGCGCACGCCGGAACCGACCAGGCCGAAGACCAACTGCGATCATTGCTGGATGAGTTCCTGGCCGGTGCGGCGACCAACGAAGGGAATGTCCATGAACGCTTCTGGGCCGAGGATCTGGTTTATACCAGCTCATCCGGCCAGCGCAGCGACAAGGCCGAGATCATGCAGGGCGTGGCCGAAACAGCCGAGCGCGGCCGCGAACCGCGGCTGAGCTACAGCGGCCAGGACTTCGACATCCGGGTCTTCGACGACACCGCCGTGGTGACCTTCACCCTGCTCGCAACCAGGGCCGGGGCCTCGGAGATGGAGTTCTACAACACCGGCGTTTTCCGCAAGCGTGACGACCGGTGGCAAGCCATCGTGTGGCAGGCGACGCATGCGGCTGCGCCGAAGGTTGAAAGGTGAAAGGGAAGATGGAGGACGGCGGTGGTCGGGGGGCGTTGAGTCTCGCTACACGTAGGTCGGGGTTGCACCCCCGACGGCCAAAAGCCTGGCCCGTGGAAAGCCAAGCTACAAGTCGGAGGATAGAGGACGGACGGAAACCGTCTTTTCCTTGAACTGACGCCCCGCGTCATCCCGGACTTGATCCGGGACCTCGTTCCTTGATCCTCAACCAACCAACCAACCAACCAGCCAACTAACCTAACCACCCAACCGCCCTAAAAGGATTACGATCATGACCCGTGCTTATGCTGCTCAATCGCCAGAATCCGGTCTTGCTCCATTGACCATTGATCGCCGCGATCCGCGGCCGGACGATATTGTTATCCACATCGACTATTGCGGCATCTGTCATACCGATGTGCACTTCGTCCATAACGACTGGGGGATGACTTTTTATCCGGTGGTGCCGGGTCATGAGATCGTGGGTACGGTCACGGGCATTGGCTCGGAGGTCAGCGGCTTTCAGGTGGGTGACCGCGTGGGTGTCGGCTGTATGGTCGATTCGTGTCGCCAGTGCCATTCCTGCGAGGAGGGCCTGGAGCAGTATTGCGAGAAAGGCTGGGTGGCGACCTACAACGGTGAAGATCTGCACGATGGGTCACGCACTCTCGGCGGTTACTCCGAATCGATTGTGGTCAGCGAACGCTTTGTTTTGAAAATGCCGGCAGCGCTCGACCCGGCCGCTGCCGCGCCGTTGCTGTGTGCCGGCATCACCACCTAGTCGCCGCTGAAGCATTTCGGGGTTGGTCCGGGCCATCGCATCGGGGTGATCGGCATGGGAGGCCTGGGGCATATGGGCATCAAGTTTGCCCGCGCTTTCGGCTCAGAAGTCACGGTGTTTACCCGCTCGGCCGACAAGGCCGCCGAAGCCAGACGCCAGGGTGCCCACCATGTCATTGTCTCCACCGAAGAGGAGCAGATGGTTGCGGCGACCAGCCAGTTCGATTTCCTGCTCAATACCGTCCCCGTCCCGCACGACCTCAACCCTTACATGAACACGCTCAAGCGCGACGGCACGATGATCCTGGTCGGCCTGGTCAATCCGATCGAGCCGCCGCTGCATCCGGGCGCCCTGCTGTTCAAACGGTTGACCCTGGCCGGCTCACTGATCGGCGGCTTGCCTGAAACCCGGGAGATGCTGGAATTCTGCGCCGAACACGGGATCAGTTGCGATATCGAAATGCTGGATATCCGGAACATCAATGACGCCTACGAGCGCATGCAGAAAGGTGACGTGCGTTATCGGTTTGTGATTGATATGGCGACTTTGGAGAGCGGGGAAGAGGGGTAGAGGGGAGACGGGAGAGGGAAAGAGCGCGCCGCCTCGGCGGCGAACCCGGAACCCGTAACCCGTAACCCGTAAGAACGGCAACGGTTGCTGCGTCAGCCGTTATAGTGAACCGGCTTTTTCAATTCACTGGTGTCTCATGCACAAACTGCTCCATGCGCTTTCTCCCGGCCGCCTGTTCGGGCTGTTACTGATTGTATCGGTCACCTGCCCGGCCTCGGTGCTGGCCGGCGACATCTCGGCGCGCGACCTGCGCGGCGCGCAGTCTCAGGAAGGGCTGTTCACGGTCCACACATTCGACGACGGTCGCATTGCCTTCGAAATTCCCGAGCGGATGCTCGGGCGCGACATGGCGGTGATGAGCCGCTACGCGAAAGCCCAGGAAGGACTGGCCGAGCGTGGCGGCGGCGACCGCATGAGCGCCAACATGGTGGTCTACTGGGAACGGCGCGGCAATCGCATTGTCTTGCGCACCCGCACCCACGCCAACACCGCCGACGCGGATTCGCCGTTGGCGCTGGCCGTGGCCAATTCCAACTTCGCCCCGGTGCTCGCCGCCTTTCCCGTTGCCGTGGAACGGGACGGCAATGCCGTCATCGACGTGACCGCGCTCTACCTGGGCGACCATCCGTCGTTTTCCTTTCCGCGCGAGCGCCGCGAGGACCTGGGCATCCGCGAGTTTGACGCGGACAGAAGCTGGCTGGAGTGGGCGCGCGCCTTTCCCAAGAACATCGAGATTCGTGCCGTGCGCAGCTACGATGCCGATCAACCGCCGTCCAACCCGCGCGGTGGAACGGTTTCGTTCGAGATCAACCATTCCATGATCCTGCTGCCCGAAGAACCGATGATGCCGCGCCTGGCCGACGAGCGGGTCACCTACATCACCGTCACCCAGACCGACTACTCGCGTGACTTCCAGGGCGTGCGGCCGCACCAGTACCTGCGCCGCTACCGACTGGAACCGAAGGACATGGAAGCGTTCCGGCGCGGCGAGCTGGTCGAGCCGAAAGACCCCATCATCTGGTACATCGACCCGGCCACGCCGGAAGAGTGGGTGCCCTACTTCAAGGCCGGCATCATGGAATGGGCCTCGGCTTTCGAGAAGGCCGGCTTCAAGAACGCGGTGGACGTGAAGCTCGCGCCGACCGAGGAGGAGGACCCCGACTTCAGCCTGCTCGACGCCCGCTACAACGTCATCCGC
>JBLRWT010000372.1:0-3088 GCA_047921095.1 Wenzhouxiangella sp.
CCGTGCCGATGTTCGCGTCCAGCCAACGGGCGGCCAGCGCATGGTGAACATGCTGCGCATCGAGCAGCGCGATCAGGACATTGATGTCCAGCAGCGCGCGCAAATCAGATACTTTCCTGATCGCGCAATTGCTCCACGCAATCGTCCGTCACGATGCCGCCACGGGACGGAAACGGCCGAAAGCCGTAAAACGCCTCGGATTCGCCCACTTGGCCCGATTTGACTACCGACTCGGTCAGAGCCCGCCGCAGCAGCTCCGAAACCACCCTCCCCGCGGTCGTTCCGCGTCTCCGCGCCAACTCCTTCGCCGCGGCCAGCACTTCGTCGTCAATATCCAGGGTTGTGCGCACGAGTCTTGTCCAGGAAAATGCCGAGATTGATGATAATACATCACCGCATCAGATGCAATCCGGCGCCGGCGAATTCATGGAACATGCGGGCGAAAAGCCCACTGCTGGCAGACACGCCAAAATCCGTTGGGTTATTGCCGCGCCCCATGATCCGACTCGACTCCATCACCTTGCGCCGCGGCCCCGAAGTCTTGCTTGATGACGCAGCGAAAATCGCGGGATTTCCGGTTTTCCCCGGTTTTTGCGTTAAATCACAGGCACAACAGAAATACGGATCTCGCTTCCGAAGTCCTTCAACCCCAAGCGAAATTTTGCCTCGCGACCGTTCATGGTTGTCAAGGCAGGCTCGTGCGTCAAAACATACTGACCGTCAACGTATGCGAATATCTTCAACGCGACATGAATCCGTGAATCTTCAAGAATTGTTGGCCTGATCAGGACCTTGAACTCGCGGTTTATGTGAAACTCCGACTCCTCGCCATCCTTGAGGGTCATCTCCCCGACATACTCGTAGCGGTCGTTCTCAGCAGAGACAGCCGCATCCAGGTGCAGCGTCACATCCTTGGCCATGGCGAACCGCATGGACGCGAGGGAGAAGATCGCCAGGATCAACAGAACCCCGATCATCAAGGCAGACAAATGAGCCGAACCCCATCGCACAGGCGCATGGTCGTCGGAGGGCAGGATGATCAAATCAGATGCTTTCAGATCGAAACAAGAGGCGATTGCCTGCACCGAGTCCGGGGAAGCTGTCTCACTTTTCTCGATCCTTTGAATTGTCCTGATGCCAAGACCTGAAACATCTGCAAGATGCTGCTGTGTCCACGCCCTCCTTTTCCTCTCAAGCTGCAGTCGTTTCGAATCAATTCTTGTAGCCATGATTAATCTCTCCTACTCAATGGACTGCAGGTATTATTCAACCTGACCGGCACCCCTGCCACGTCTTGCTTACGCCATTTATCCGCCATTCGTGTCCAGACTGCATCGGCAGTAGCTCTCCAGTCGAGTTTACCGCCTGGTTTCAGAGAACACCGATACGACAGCAATTCAGGCCGGCTTTCCGGACACCCAATTCTCAGCGGCCGGTTACGGCAAGAAAGTCAGGTTGATTGCCGTGCAATTAGTGGGACTCAGGCGTCTGGCTGGTCAGTCGCGGCCCGGTCAACCAAACCACTGGCGCCCAACCGCCCGGGCCGGCTTCGCTGGCTGGCTGAGGAATTGAAGGTAAACGATGTCCGGGGCACATCCATCAATCCTCAAGCAATGCGCGCAGATTGCGATATTCCCGGCTCCTGCGCGGGCCCAGCCGGCGGGCGAGAATTAATGTCGCAACCAGCCACGCCGACGAATAAAACAGCAACACCAGCGCGGACTCGCGCCACTGCACATCCCCGAACCACCACGCCCCGATACAGGCCAGCAGCGCGTAGATGAGCAACCCCAGGGCGGACCGCCTGGCCAGCCACAGATCGCGCAGACTTGTTTTCAGCTGGGCCAGGCGAAGCTGCGCGTATACATGCGTCGGCGCGGTTGCCGCATCGGTATCCAGCCGCGGACCACGCAGGGTCAGTATCCAGACCGTGGGCAGAAAGACGGCGAAAAACGGCAACAGCAGCCAGTGCGCCGGCGCCATGCTTTGCGTGATCAGGGCATGGGCGAACACGGCAATGGCAACCACGGTCAAGATCAGTTCCATTGCCCGCTGCAGGTAGCGGCGGCGGCGCTGGCGACGCACCCTTTCGGTCAGGTCGTCCAGGTCCAGGTGCCCACCGGATTCGGCATTCCAGGCCGAGCGCAGCTGGTCTTCAATGTTCATCGATTTTCTCCTCGCGTAGCATTTTCCGAAGCCCATCCCGCGCTCGATGCAGCCGCACGCCGACGTTTTCGACGCTGATACCGAGCAGGTCGGCGATTTCCGCGTAGTCGAATCCTTCCAGTTGCAGCATCAGCACCTGGCGCTGGTTCAGCGGCAGGCCGGACAGCGCTTCAAACAGCCATTTGCGTTGGGCGGCGCCCGAATCGGCATTGTCATCCTCAGCAGGCATGCCATGCGACTGCTCGTCGAAGCTCTCGGATGCCGGCTTGCGCACGGCCGCGCGCGCGTGGCTGGCGCCCAGGTTGTGCGCAATGCGCAGGGCGAAATATAGAATCCGATCGGGCTCGCGCAGGCGCGGCAGGCTTTCCCAGATCGCCAGCAGCACTTCCTGGTACAGCTCTTCGCGCAGCGAGGGATTGAGCTCATAGCCGCATACCGCGCGCCACAGTTGCGGATGACAGGCCTCGATTCTCGGCCAAAGCGGGTGCATGCGGAATATCGGCATCGGAATGGGCTCTTCCCTGACTAGTCGCTCGGAGGGCAGGATTTCTTACAAGTCCCAATAAACCCAACCCGGTTGTAAGAAATTCGCCGGGCACGGCGACTGAACGGGTAACTCCCCACAGAAGGACTTGCCCGATGATCTCCCGAATACACCCCTGGCTGTTGTCTGTTCTCGTTTGCTGGCTTTCCGGCCTGGATGCACGGGAACCCGTGGCGACGGCCCTGGACGGCGTGCATGTCATCGACACTGAACGGGGTCGGGTCAACGGCGCCCGCTGCGTTCGTATCAAAGGCGACATGATTGTCGCGGTCACCAAAGCCGGCAGCCGGCGCTGCCTGCGCGATGCCCGGGTACTTGAACTGGCCGGGCGCTACGTGTTGCCGGGTCTGATCGATATGCACGCCCACCTGACGCTTG
>JBLRWT010000373.1:0-3084 GCA_047921095.1 Wenzhouxiangella sp.
AGCGGGGCCTCCATTAACGATGGGTTAAGACAACGTTGCTCGTAGAAACAACAAATAAGCAATTGCGGGGTTTGCACTCGAAGAGTGCTTGGCAAAAAGCAGGCCGCCCGTCCGCTTGACATGTCCGTTAGTGTATTGCAGTATTAATACACATATACAAGGCTTCATCAATAAGCGGGCATGCATTTCGATCTTCAAAGCGAATCCAGCACTCCGATCTATCGCCAGATCGTTGAACAGCTCAGGCGCCAGATCAATGGCGGGCTACTCAGGCCGGGCGACGCGCTGCCCTCGGTCCGCCAGGTTGCTGAGCAACATACGATCAATCCCATGACCGTGTCGCGCGCCTATTCACTACTGGAGGCCGAAGGCCTCCTTATACGACGGCGCGGCAAACCCATGGCCGTGGCTGCCGGACTGGCGACTGAATCTTCTGCTCGGCAACGGCTTGGCCTGCTCCAGCCACGCCTTGAGCAGGTTGCCCGCGAAGCGCGTCAGCTGGGGCTAAGTCTGAACGAGGTGGTCACCCTGCTGGTTGAGCTGATGGACAAGGAGGAAACATGAAAGACCCCTGTATACATACAGACAAGTTGAATCTGAAGTTCGGACTGACTCAGGCGCTCAAGAACGTCAGTGCCGCGGTTGGCAGCGGCGAAATCGTCGGACTGATCGGTCGCAACGGTGCCGGCAAGAGTTCGCTACTGGAAGTCCTGGCTGGCCTGGTCGTACCCGATACAGGAACCAGCCAGTTGTTGGGTCATGAAAGCCGGCGTCTGCCCGACAGCGTGCGCGAACAACTGGGCTTCGTTTTCCAGGATGACGAAATGTTTGGCTGGATGAAGGTGAACGATCACATCGATGTGGTCGGGGCGAACTATCGGCATTGGGACCGGCAGCGCGCCCTGGAGTTGGCCGGGCGCTGGGACATTCCGCTCTCGCAGCGGGTGGCTTCCCTGTCCCGCGGCCAGCGTCAGAAGCTCGGAATACTGCTTGCCATCGTCCACCGGCCCACGGTATTGCTGCTGGATGAGCCGGCGTCGGCGCTGGATCCTGTTTCCCGGCGCGAATTTCTGGGGGAGCTGGTGGCGTTGGCCTGTGACGGTAAGCGGACGATGGTGCTGTCGTCGCATCTGCTCGGCGACGTCGAACGTCTGGCCGACCGCATCTGGCTGATGCGCAAAGGTGAACTGATTATCGACGAGCGGCTCGATGAATTGAAGGATGGCATGATTTGTCTGGCTTTCCAGGGCCATGCTGCCCGAACACTGCCGGAATTGCAGGGCATCGTCAATCAGAGAGAGGATGAATGGGGCACGGTGGTCGTCGCACGTCATCCGGGAATCGAGGAGTTGACGGTGCTGGAAGATCGCTTTGGTCCGCAATTGCACATCAAGGCGCTGAATCTTGAACAGATCGCGCTGGAGCTTTTGTAAATGGTCGCCGGACTGAAACTGGCGCTGCCGCTGCTGAAGGCCACGATTCGGTGGCACTTGGCACTGACAATGCTGACTCTGGCCTGGGGAGCATGGGCGCTTGACTCAGTTGGCATCGGGCTGGGCGCGTCGGCTGGTGCCGGGGCACTGATCGTGCTTGCAACGGCCCTGGGGGTGGAACTGAGGCGATGCCGGTCCCGCGCGCTTGCCCACGTGCTGCCAGGCTTTTCAAGAACTGCTCCGCAAGCGGTTGGCGCCGTGCTGATCTGCCTGGTTGCTTTGCTTGGGCTCCTGGACGGCTGGCGACTTGAAAGCCTGCTGGCGCTTCTTGCGGCTGCCGCCTTCGGTCTTGGACTGGGACTGAGCTTGCCGCCTGCATGGATACTTCCGGTGCCGTTGATATTGATGCTGTGGATCGCCGTGGAGGATCTGGATCCGGTCATTATCTGGAGCAGCACCTGGTCACCAGTGTTAGCCACGCTTTGGCTGCTGCTGGCTAGCGCCGTCTACAGTAAAACGAGGCAATTGGATCGTTCATGGGTTGATGATCCGATGAGCGAATCCGGCTCACGCGCAAAAATTGGTGGTCGCCAACCCCATCGTCCAGGCCATCTACTGAAACTCTGGCCTTCTCTGCTCAATGTCGCTGCGGGCGGCATCCTGGGTGTATCGCTGGCTTACGCGGCGGGCGGCGGCGATGTGTTTCCGCGCATCAGTCCAAGCCGACAAATCGAGGTGGCGGGTTACCTGGTCTTGTTTGCCGGTGTCGGAATTTTTGCGATGCTGAGCGAACTGCTCAGCTCAGGACCCCAACTATTGAGGCGGCTGGCCATCCTGCCCGGGTGGGTTCGCGAACACCTGTTCCTCCACGCTGAACTCAGTTGCTGGAGAGTGGGGGTCTGGCTGCTATTGGCCCTTTCGGCGACGCTGCTGGCGACCGGCTTGTGGGCGGGAAATTCGATGTGGGGGCTATGGCTGCACGGACTGCTGACTTGTTGGGTTGTCCTCCTGCTGGGGATCTACACCGGCCTGTGGCTGACCTGCGTGCCGGGAGGGGCGGCACGCATCATCATACTGATCATCACCTTTCTCCCTCTCCTGCTTGTTGCGTTCACGGGCATCGTTCACGACCACCACCTTTCCGAAGACCGCTCAGCCTGGGTCGGACCCACGGTTTTTGCCGCTTCATTGGCCCTGGCGATGTGGCTGCGCAGTCAAGCCCGGTCTGCCTGGGCTTCGATCAGTTTCGGTCGGGAGGGCTAATCAGCCGTCGGCGCGCAGTTCCTTTTCCAGTCTTGCCCAGGTGTCCCGCAGTGTGACAGCCCGATTGAATACGGGTTTTGCAGACGTGCTGTCAGGATCGGGGACGAAATAGCCCAGGCGCTCGAACTGAACAGCTTCGCCGGGTTCGGCGTTTGCGAGTGCTGGCTCAAGTTGAGCGTGGGGGAGCACCTCCAAAGACTCGGGATTGAGGTGATCGACAAAGTCGACCACTTTGTCACCACCCGGATGTGGCACCTTGAACAGACGGTCATACAGGCGAACTTCCGCCTGGATGGCGTGCGCGGCCGAGACCCAGTGAATGGTGCCCTTGACCTTGCGGTCGGCGCCGGGCTGTCCGGAGCGCGACTCCGGATCGAAGCTGCAGCGC
>JBLRWT010000374.1:0-3083 GCA_047921095.1 Wenzhouxiangella sp.
CGATGTGCTGGTTCGCGCCCAGGAAGATCAGCGTGAGTCGCTGGAACGGCTGTCGGCCCTGGTCATCAATCCTGGCGCCGAGCGCCCGGTCACACTGGATGCGGTGGCCGAGCTGGAAATCGCCATCGGCCCGGGTGAAATCCGGCGCATTGCCCAACAGCGGGTGGCCGTCATTTCGGCAACGCCGGGCTTCGGCGATCTTGGCCGCGCCGCCGAGGAGGCCCGGCAACTGATCGCCCAGGTGCCGCTGAGCGCCGGCATGAGCGTGCGGGTGGCCGGACAAAGTGATGAAATGCAGCGCGCATTTTCCTCGCTGGTACTGGCCCTGGCCCTGGCCGTGTTCCTGGTCTACCTGGTCATGGCCTCGCAGTTCGAATCCCTGCTGCATCCATTCGTGATTCTCCTGACCATTCCCCTGGCCCTGACCGGCGCCGTGTTCGGCTTATGGCTGACCGGCTCTAGCCTGTCGGTCGTGGTCTTTATCGGCCTGATCATGCTGGCCGGCATCGTGGTCAACAACGCCATCGTGCTGGTCACCCGCATCAATCAATTGCGCGAAGGCGGCCTGACGCGAACAGAAGCCATTGTCGAGGGCGCGAGGGCACGTCTGCGGCCCATCATCATGACCACGATGACCACCACCCTCGGGCTGCTGCCACTGGCGCTGGGCCTGGGCGATGGCGCCGAGATGCGCGCGCCGATGGCCATCACCGTGATTGGTGGCCTGCTGCTGGCCACGCTGCTGACCCTGGTCGTGATCCCGGTGGTTTACAGCCTGCTTGATCGGCGCCAGACCGAAGCGGATCTTGCCGCGGCGGATCTGAAGTCGGCCGAACCCATGGTCGCGCCGACATGAGCCTGGCGCGCCTGGCCATCCGCCGCCCGGTCACCACCTGCATGCTGTTCGCCAGCGCCGCGCTGCTGGGGATCATCGCCGTGAAGCTGCTGCCGCTGGAGTTTTTTCCGGATATCGAATTCCCCGGCATGATGGTGCAGATCCCTTACCAGGGCAGCTCGCCCGAAGAGGTCGAGCGCCTGATCACCCGGCCCGTCGAGGAAGTGCTGGCCACCATGGGTGGCATCCAGCGCATGAACTCCAACTCCAGCCAGGACCAGGCCAACATCTTCATGTTCTTCGGCTGGGATGCCGACATGGCCGCACGCGGGGTCGAGGCGCGCGACAAGATCGATGGTATCCGACACCTCTTGCCCGACGACCTGGAGCGGGTGTTCGTGCGCAAGTTCACCAATACCGACGAGCCGATCCTGGGGCTGCGCATTGGCTCGACCCAGGATCTGTCGACGTCCTACGAACTGCTGGATCGCAACGTGCGCCGCCGGCTCGAGCGGATTGACGGTGTGGCGCGGGTGTCACTGGACGGCGTTGACCCGCGCCAGGTCCGCATCCTGCTGCACGCCGACCGCATCGCCGCCCACCAGATCGATCTGAACGAATTGCGCGAGCGCCTGGCCCGGGCCAACTTTTCCGTATCGGCCGGCTACATCAACGATGTCGCCGCCGGTCGCCGTATCCGGGTCTCGCCGATCGGCGAGTTCCGCAGCCTGGACGACATCCGTCATTTGCCGGTCGACGGGCGTGGGCTGCAACTGGGTGATATCGCCGATGTCGTCCTGGAAGCGCCGCCGCAGCGCTACGGCCGTTTGCTGGATGGCAACTTCGCTATTGGCATCGACGTCTTCTCCGAGTCCGGCGCCAACCTGGTCGAGGTCAGCCGGGCGGTCTTCGACGAGATTGACGCGATCAACCAGCTGCCGGAAATGGCCGGGATCGATCTCTACGTACTGTTCAGCCAGGCCGACGGCGTCATCGCCTCGCTCAAGGACCTGGCCATGGCCGGCGTTCTTGGCGCCCTGATGTCGATGGTGGTGCTGTTCATCTTCCTGCGCCAATGGGCCACAACGCTGATCGTCATGCTGTCGGTGCCGGCCGCGCTGCTGATCACCCTCGGCGTGATGTATTTTCTCGGACTGACGCTGAACATCCTGACCATGATGGGCCTGATGCTGGCCATCGGCATGCTGGTCGACAACGGCGTGGTGGTCACCGAGAGCATCTATCGCAAGCGCCAGCAGTTCCCGAACCAACCCGGCCGCGCGACCCTGCTGGGCGTGCGCGAAGTCGCGATGGCGATCAGCGCCGGCACCCTGACCACCATCATCGTGTTCCTGCCCAACATCTTCGGCGCCCAGAACCAGGTCACCATGTTCCTGTCGCACGTGGCCTACACCATCACCGTGGCCCTGCTGGCCTCTTTGATCATTGCCCAGACCATCATCCCGCTGCTGACGCTGAAGGTCAGCGCGCCGCGCCCACCCAAACCCGGTGGCTGGCTATCGCGTCTGACCAATGGCTACGCCACGCTGCTCGATACCAGCCTGCGCTGGCGCTGGACCACCACCCTGGTGATCGCCGCGGTGTTGCTGAGCGCCCTGGTGCCGATCAGCAAGGTCCAGCCGGACATGTTCGAAGATACCGAAAGCGATCGCCTGATCCTGCGCTACAACGTCAGTGGCTCCTACACGCTGGAGAAAGTGCGCGAAGCCGTGGATATCATCGAAGACCACCTGACGGCGAACAAGGACGAGATTGAGTTTTCTTCGCTCTACAGTTTCTACACCGACGGCCGGGCCGAGACCACGCTGATCCTCAAACCCGATCGTCGCCAGTCCAACGAGCAGATTCGCCAGAAGGTGCGGGACCACCTGCCGCAAATCGCCATCGGCCGCCCATCGTTCGACTCCCAGCGCGGCGGTGGCGCCGAGTCCTTGAGCCTGCGCCTGCATGGAGAATCCAGCGAGTACCTGTTCGAGGTGGCCAACGAGGTGGTCCGCCTGCTCTCGACCATCGACGGCCTTGTCGACGTGCGCTCCGATGCCAGCTCCGGCACCGAGGAGGTGCGGGTGCGAGTCGACCGTGATCGCGCCATGCGCAATGGCCTGTCGAGCGCCGAAGTGGCCCAGGCCATCAGCGTGGCGATGCGCGGCGAGAACCTGAACGAATTCCGCGGGCCGGATGGCGAGTTGACCATGCGCCTGGAGTTCCACGGCGCCGATCGCCAGAG
>JBLRWT010000375.1:0-3082 GCA_047921095.1 Wenzhouxiangella sp.
GGTAGCCGTGATGGTAGGTCCTCCGACGTGTTTCACAATCATACACGTGTTCCACAAGTCGAGTGCCGAGGCCGTTGTAGTCGTGGCGCTTCCATAAAAACCCATAGTCACGAGTGTCGTGATATGCACTTGGATGCTCGGGAGCTCGGTACTGCGCATCGATGTACTCTGTCACGGATCGGGTTAAACCCGGCCACCGGGGATCGGGTCAAAACCAGCCAGTGTCCTTTGTCATTTCGTACCCGTTCTGCCGTCGCGATGCAAGGGAATTCGCGGTAATCGAACCACCGGATTGCGGGCGGGCGCAGGGCTGGGTCGCTCGGATCGGCGGCCGTGCGAGAATGGGCCCTACGGCAGCTCGTCGGAGCCTGGCCGCCGCAGGCCGAGCGGGCCAGACCGGTCGAGTGCGACCCACGCTATGATTCTGTATTGCGGTCCTGTTCATCTTTGTTTTGCTCCTTCGACTTGTCGGTATCTTTGGTTGCCTTGTCTTTCAGCCGGTAACTGCGGCCGGTGATCGTGATGATCTCGGCATGGTGGAGGAACCGGTCCAGGATCGCCGTGGCCGCCGGCACATCGCCCAGCAGCTTGCCCCAGTCCTCCAGCGGGCGGTTCGAGGTCATCATCGTGGACTTGGTCTCATACCGGCGCATGATGATCTCGAAGAGGCACTCCCCGGAGTGCCTGGGCAGTTGCTTGATCCCCATGTCGTCGACGATCAAAAGGTCGGGCTTCAAGTACTTGGGCAACACCTGGTTCTGTCCCGCGAAGGCCTCGTCTTCGAGGAAGTCCCGGACCCCGTCGAAGATCGAACGATAGAGCACCACGAAGCCCATCTTGATTGCCTGATAGCCGATGGCCTGACACAAGAAGCTCTTGCCCGTCCCCGGTGGTCCCAACCAGAGGCAATCCCGCGCTTCGCGGATGAAGCGGCAACTGGCCAGATCGTACACCTGCTTTCTCTTGATCGAGGGGTTGAACTGCCAGTCGAAGTCCTCCAGGGTCTTGAGTTCCCGGAACTGGGCCGCCTTCAGATGCCGCTGCATCTGGCGGTCCTTTCGCACCAACAGTTCATCCTGCAGAATCAGCTCCAGGAACTCGCCGTGGGTCAGGCTGTTGCCGGCCGCCTCCTGCAAGCGCACGTCCAGCGATTGGAGCATGCCCGACAACCGCAGTTGTCTCAGGGCCGTTTGTGTCGATGCATTCATAATCGTCTTCTCCTTCATAAGACCTGGGTCTCTTGCAATACTCCCGTGCCGAACGATGCTTGGACGAGGGCCCCATAGTCCGACATCGGCCGGATGATCGGATGCTCTTCGAGGAACTCGAATTGTTCCTGCTTGGGACCATCCCGCGGAAGCAATTGGCGAATCGTCCGCAGCCGAACCGCCCCGTACGTCAGGGCAACCTCACAGGCCCGGTCGATCTCCTCTCGCGAGTGCCGGTGCGTCAGAGCCAGCAATCCGATCAGGACCCGAACGCCCTGGATGCCCCGCACCTCGAGCATCTGGCGAGCCCACTGCTCGGCGTGCGAACCCACCAGGGCCGTGCGGCGCAGCAGCGAGACCGTCCCTTGCTCGACCTGCGAGATCTTCTTGGCGTGCAGGTGCCGATCCTGCGTCTGGAAGGTCCCCGGCTCGACCTGGACGTGCACCGCGATCGACTCCATCTTGCTGTTGAACACCCGCACCAGATGACCGTCCCAACGGACCCACACCTGACGACCCGTATACTCCGGCGGCACCGAGTAGTATGCCTTGGCCACCTCGATGTGGCCGTCCCGGTGCACCGAGCGGCGGCCCTCCTCGAAGCTGGCGAACCGGCCCGCAGGCAACGGGGTCAGATGAGGCTTCTCCTGCCCGAACAGCAGATGGACCTGCTTGCGGGTCGTGCCATGGATGCGGGTGTCGGCGATCCGGGACTCCCAATCGAGCAGATGTTGATTCTCCTCGGCCAGAGAGCCGAAGGTGTGGCCCTTGAGGGCGTTGCTCTGGACGTAATCGATCCCCTTTTCGACCTTGCCCTTGTGACGGGGCATCCGCGGCTTCGTCGGCAGGATCACCGTCCCGTAGTGCTGACAGAAGGACTGAATCTTCGGATGCACATCCGGATCGTACCAGTCGGCCCGGCTGACCGCCGCCCTGAGATTGTCGATCACGAGCGTCTGCGGAACGCCCCCAAAGTACCAGAAGGCGTTCTCCAGGCAGCGAAGGAAGTTCTCCGTCGTCTGGTGGTAGACCACCTCGCTGTACGCCTTCCGCGAGAAACTCAGCACCACCCGAAAGACATACGGTCGCCGACGCTTGCCATCGGCCCGCAGGATCGGAGCCCCGGTCCCGAAGTCCACCTGCGCCTGCTCGCCCGGCAGCACCTCCAGCCGCCGAAACGGCAGCGGCCGGCCTTGGTCCAGACGCCGGAGGAACCGCCGAACGCTGGAGTAGCTGGCGGCAAAGCCATGGGACTCCACCAGGTCCTGATAGATCCGCTGGCCGCTGAGCCCCTGTCCAAGCTTCGCCTCGATGACCGCCCGAAACCCCTCACAGAGGCTCTCGGGCCCGGGGATCGGGTTCTCTGCCGCCAACCCAGCCGCAGCAGACCCGGGGAACGCATTACTGGCTGGTTCTGGCCCGAGGATCGCCTCAGGGACAGCCTCCGACCCGGGGATCGGGTTCGTGGCTGGTTTTGAATCTCCCGGCCCAGAATGGACGTACCGAGCCACCGTCTCGCGGTCAATCCCCAGCTCCTGGGCGATCCGCCGCTGGGACCAGCCCAGCCGCGCCAGCGTCAATATTGCATGCACTACAGCCATTTTGAGTTGGTTTGCCATACCGAACCTCCCGAAACCGGTACCTGATCGATTTCGAGACATTCTTACGGCAAACCGTCTGCTCCTCAATGTGGCTGGTTTTGAACCCGATCCGACTGGCTGGGTTTACCCGATCCTTGACACCCTTGGACCTGGATGGCTGGATGCGCAGGCGCGCTGCGTGCAGGCGGAATGGCGCGATGCCGAGGCGCTGTTTGAGAGCGAGCATCGTTTCATCGAGCGACATCTCCTCGTCGGGCGAGCCGCCGGTTTCCC
>JBLRWT010000376.1:0-3068 GCA_047921095.1 Wenzhouxiangella sp.
GCGACCCCTTCCTGGTCATGGCCGGACTGTGGGACCGAAGTCCATTGCCTGATGGTGAAATGCTCGAGTCATTCACCATCGTCACCACCGGCCCCAACCGGTTGTTGACTGAAATCGGCCACCACCGCTCGCCCGTCATGCTCGACAGCACCGAATGGAACCTGTGGCTCAATGGGTCAAAAACCGATGCCGAAGCCCTGATCCATCCCCCACCGGACGACCTGATGCGGGCCCATCGTGTCACCACCCGAGTCAACAACCCCGGTTACCAGAACGACGACGTGTTGGCAGCACCAGCCGCCTGAGCGAAATTCAAGCTCATGAGGTAATAACAAATCCCGATTAGCGTCGTGTCTCAGTCGGAAGCCAAAAATCCGCTGATATAGGTCCTGCCTGCCGGCCTCAAGCGGGAGGATTCGCTGAAGGCCTCGCCACCGCGTCGAACTGAAGCGGATGCTCCCGCTTGAGGCCGGCCTCGGAGCCACGGAACCCTGGACGCTGAGACACGACGCTAATCAGGTAAAAGAATACGGTTTTGCGAACACCTTCCCCTACGCGATGTCGGGTTGGTTTTTTCATTTGCAACATTTACAGCCTTTTTTCTTCGCGTCTTAGCGTCTTTGCGTTAAACAGATTTTTTGTTTTAGCGGTTAGCACCGGGTTCTCCTAGCCGAGGCGCCCGGGTAGCCAGAGGCTGAGTGCGGGCCACCAGGTGATGATCAGCAGGGCTGCCAGCAGCAGGGCAAGGAACGGCAAGGTTGCCCGGTAGACCTTGAGGATATCGTCGCCGAAGCGGTGGCTGGCGAGGAACAGGTTGATGCCGACCGGCGGGGTGCAGTAGCCGATCTGCAGGTTGGCCAGGAAGATGATGCCGAGGTGGACCGGGTCAACACCAAAAGCCAGGGCGATCGGGATGATGAGCGGCGCCAGGATGACCAGGGCGGCAAAGATATCCAGCAACATGCCGGCGATCAGCAGCACCACGTTGACCAGCAGCAGGAAGACGATGCGACTGTCGATGTGAGGTGCAACCCACTCGAACAGACGCTGCGGGACACCGGCGTCGATCATGACGTTGGTCGAAGCCAGCGACATGCCGAGGATGATCAGAATGGCCCCCACCAGCATCATGGACTCGGTGATGATGCCCGGCAACTTCTTCAAATCAATATCGCGCCGAATGAATACCAGCGTGATCAGCACCCAGGCGGCGGTGACGACAGCAGCTTCAACCACCAGCAGCCAGCCGCTGTAAATGCCGCCAAGCACGACAAACGGCAAGGGTAGCTCCCAGGCAATATGCTTCAGGCTGCTGATCAGCGGCGGTCGTTCGGCCAGTTCGGGCTCCAGGCCTCGCTGCGTCCACATCGCATAGCCGGCGATCAGGGCCAGCATCAGCAAGCCTGGCAAAACCCCGGCCAGGAACAGGTCGTCCACGCCGATGCCCTGCCCCGGCGCGACCTGCTGGGCCACGACGGCATAAAGGATCAGCGGCAGCGATGGGGCGAACAGCACACCGAGACTGGAGCCGGTTGTCACCATGCCGAGTGCGAACCGCCTTTTATAACCGGCCTGGATCAAGGCAGGCAACATCAGGCTGCCCAGCGCCACGACCGTGATTCCAGAAGCACCGGTAAACGCCGTCATCAGGGCGAACATGAACAAGCCGAGAATCGCCAGCCCGCCCGGCAGCCAGCCAAAGACCGAGCGGGTAAAGTCGACCAGGCGCGAGGGTGTCTGGCTGTGGGCGACCAGCACGCCGGCGAAAGTGAACAGCGGAAGCGCCACAAGTACAGGCATTTCGCCGATGCGCTGGAACTCCATGGCGACGAGCACGGGGTCCAGTTCGGCTGAATGAAAGCCGGCCATCGCACCGATCGCGATCACGGCAAAAATCGGCATGCCGATCAGGGCAAGCACCACCAGCACAAGGATGATCACCGGGCTGACCTGCCCTGTTGGGGTTCAGCGTCCACCGGCTCAGGTCCAGGTGGTGCGATGATGTGGGATGAGGGCGTAAACGCGTGGCCAGCAAAGCGCGCCGCCATCAGGCCAAAACCAATCGGCACGATAAAAACGACCACCCAATTGGGCACATCCAGAAACGCAACGGCGCGAAATTCGTATTCGAGCGCGACCATGCTCAGACTGAGCCAGGTCATGATCAGGCAAACCCCGGCAGTCGCGAGCATGATCACCCGGTGGCTCCAGACCCTGACCGTTGGAGCCAGCCAGCGTTCGGCCACATCGATCCGGATATGCTTCAGTTTTCCGGCAGCGATGGCGCCGGCGATCATGGCCAGCCACAGAACCATGGCTCGCATGGCGCCGTCCGCCCAGGGCAAGGAGATGCCGGCAAAATTTCGCAGCAGGATCTGGGCCAGGCCGAGACCGATCAAGGCCAGCAGCAACGTGGTCAGCAGGCTGGATTCCAGGCGGTCCAGTCCCCTTTGAATTTGTTCAAAGACGCCGTCCCCGGGCTCAGGGCGATTCACTCACCGACTCCAGTTCCCGCTCCAGGCGTTCCAGGTGCGGAATGCGAATCTGTCCACTCTGGACCATGGCATGACGGGTCTCCTCGGCGATCGACTGCCAGGCTGTCTGTTGCGCGGCCGTTGGCTGGTAGATCGTGATCCCCTGCCCTGCGATGGCGGCCCTGGCGCGTTCATTTTCTTCGCGGTTGCTGTTTTCGAGCCCCTTGAGAGCAGAAGCAAACTCCGCCAGCACGATTTGCTGGCTTTCCTCGTCCAGGCGACCGAATGCGCGCTGATCCAGCCCGATGGTCCCGAGCGTCATCAATACCGGCAGATCGAGCATGTGGCGGGCACGACTGTGCCATTGCAGGATGATCGCGCCAGATGGCGTGGTAGCAAAGGTATTGATGACGCCGGTTTGCAGCGATGTATAGACCTCGGCCAGGGCCAGCGGAACGGGGCTGACACCCGCCTGCTCCAGCGTTCGTCGCGAAAGCGCATCACTGGCAGGCACCCATACCCGCCAACTGGTGGTAAGTCGATCCGGATCCGGAAAGGGCTCCCGACTGAACAGGTAGGCAAATCCGCCGAGGC
>JBLRWT010000377.1:0-3060 GCA_047921095.1 Wenzhouxiangella sp.
CTCGGCAACCCTCTCCTGGCACAGGAGCCTCCAGAGGCTGAACAGGACGCCCAGGCCGAGGAGGCCGAACGGGAAGAAGTCGCCGATCTGATCACGGTCAGGGGTTTCCGCAGCAGTATCGAAAAATCCGTCGCGGCCAAGCGCAACAACTCCTCAATTATTGAATCCGTTTTTGCCGAGGACATCGGCAAGCTGCCGGATGTCAGTATCGCGGAGTCTCTTGCGCGCCTGCCCGGCCTGACCGCACAAAGAGTCGACGGACGTGCGCAGACCATTTCAGTCCGCGGACTGGGTCCGGATTTTTCCACGGCCCTGTTCAATGGCCGGGAACAGGTCACTACCGGCGACAACCGGGGCGTGGAGTTCGACCAGTTCCCGGCCGAGCTCTTAAGCTCGGTGGTGGTGTACAAGACCCAGGCACCCGACATCATCGGCCAGGGTCTTGCCGGGACCGTGGATCTTCGGACCATCCGGCCGCTCGAGGCCGGTGAGCGCGTCGCCTCGGTGGTGGGGCGATTTGAAACGCTCGACGGTTCGGCCTCCAACCCAGAAGCCGACGATCATGGTTACCGCTTCGCCGGCATCTACGCCGACCAATTCTTCGGAAATACCCTAGGTGCCACCTTCGGAGTCGCGGTGCAATCGACGCCCTTCGAGATCGAGCGCTCCAACGCCTGGGGTTTCGCGGACATCGGCGACGGCGAGACCCGGGTTCTGGGCGGCGCCAAGCCCTTTGTCCAGAACAACGATCTGGAGCGGATCGGCTTCATCGGCACGCTGGAATATGCGCCCACCGACAACTTCCGCGCCATCCTGGACCTTTCCTATTCCGATTTCGACGAGAAACAGTGGCTGCGCGGCATCGAGTTTCCGCTCTTTTTTTCAGCGTCAGAGCTACGGGACGGCTTCACGGTCACGGACAACCTGGTCAGCGAAGGCGTATTTGACAATGTCCACGCTGTTATGCGCAACGACTTCAACCGGCGCGAGGCGGATCTTTTCACCTTCGGCCTGAACACCCGTTGGGAGTTCGCGCCACTGTGGGGCTTCGAGACCGACCTGAGCTGGTCGGCGGCAGACCGGGAAGACCTGGTGCTGGAGTCGCTGGGCGGCACCGGCCCGGCCTTAAGCGGCATCCCAGACTCCGTTGGATTCACCGTCGACTCCAGTGGCGTATTCAGGCTCAACCCGACTCTTGACTACACCGACCCGGCCCTGATCCGGCTGACCGACCCCCAGGGCTGGGGCGCCGGGGCGCAACCCAATCCCCTGACCCAGGCCGGCTTCGTCAACAATCCCAAGACCGAGGACTGGCTGGCCAGGGCGCGCTTCGACATCGATCGGGAGCTGGTTTCAGGACCGTTCAGCCGGGTCTCGGCGGGTGCGGCTATCAGCCGCCGGGACAAGGACCGCCGCTTAACCCAGTTCTTCCTGACCCCGCCTGACGGCCTGGACCAGGTCGCGGTGCCCGATGCGGCCCGGGTGGACGGCAACGTCAGCCTGGATTTTGTCGGAATCCCGGACATGCTCTTGTGGGATCCGCGCTATCTACTCGAAAATTTCTACACCCTGGTCGAACCCCAGGTGGAATTCCGATTGCAGCAAGAGTGGCGGGTCCGGGAGGATGTAGTCAACAGCTATTTTCAGTTCGACTTGGACACCATGATTGCAGGGACCATTCCGCTGCGGGGCAACTTCGGCGCCCAGTGGGTCGTCACCGACCAGACCTCCCGGGGATTTCAGGTGCAACCGGGCGAAGCCTCCCGGTTTCAGGGCGTCGAGGATGGGGAAACCTTCTCGCGCTTTTTGCCCAGCGCCAACCTGATCTTCGAGTTTCCTCACAACCAGCAGGTCCGGCTGAGCGCCGCGCGGGTCATGGCCCGGCCCAGGATGGACCAGCTCAATGCAGGGCTGGCGCTAAATACGAATTTTACCCAACTCACCTCTACGGATCCAAATCAGGCCTTTTTCAGCGCCGGCGGTGGCAATCCCACGCTGCGCCCCTTCATGGCCAATTCCGTGGATCTGGGTTGGGAGATATTCTTCGCCGGCGGCACCGGTTTAGTCACGATTACCGGCTTCTACAAGGACCTTAACGACTTCGTCAATCCCAACGATGCGTTCGTCACCGACTTCTCCCAGTTCATCGACGACTTCCTGACACCGGAACAAGCTAACCAGCTCGGCACCCCACTGGGCCTGACCTCCGGGCCAACCAATCGCGGGGGCGGCTGGATCCGCGGCTTTGACTTCGCCACCACCCTGCCCTTCGGTGTATTCTCGGATGCGCTCTCGGGCTTTGGCTACACTGGCGGAGTATCGTTTACCGACAGCAGCGTCAAGCTTGGCGACAGCGACCAGGCCATTTCCGTGCCCGGGCTTTCCGAATGGGTAGTCAACAGCACCCTTTTCTACGAGCACCGCGGCTTTCAGGCCCGGATCTCGAACCGCTATCGGGACGACTTCCTGTCCGAGATCTTCGGGGTCGCCGCCGACCGACTCACTCGCGAGGCCAAGTCGGAGATGATCTGGGATGCCCAGATTGGTTACGAATTCCAGAGCGGGCGCTTCAAGGGCCTGAGCATCACGCTGCAGGGATTGAACCTGAGCGACGAGCCCTTCGTCACAGTTGATGAAAATAGCCTGGTCATCGACCGCCAGAAATTCGGCCGCAACTTCCTGCTCGGGGCGTCGTATCGTTTCTGATCATGGAGGGTCAACTGTTACTCAACCGCTCTTCCTCGCGCCTGCCCGCCTTCGAATCCGGAGGCGGGCTTTTTTATGGCTGACCAGCAACGTGCACCGGCGTGAGTCGCTTCCCCAGGAATCGGCGCTGCTGTAGGGTGGATAAGCCTCAGCGCATCCACCTTTGTTCGGCCTGATTGGTGGATGCGCTTGCGCTTATCCACCCTACGGAGCAGCAGCGCCGCGACAAAGGCATCACTCTTGTAATCTATCGATCGCTTCTCAGAAGAAGGCCAGGCCCCGATGACGGACAATCAACAACCCGTAAAGCACGTCGTGATCGTCGGCGGCGGGACGGCCGGATGGATTTCGGCG
>JBLRWT010000378.1:0-3054 GCA_047921095.1 Wenzhouxiangella sp.
CCTCGACGTTCCACCTCCAACCACGCAACAAGACCCAGTCATCGCTTTATCCGCCAAAACAGCGTGACCGGTTGCTTCCAGACTTCGCCTTGAACGAGCAGGCTCGTCGTCTTGCTCCGCCGAATCGAGTTCGTCATCCTGCGGACCGCCAGTTCGCTTCCGGTTGCTCTCCACCCCGCCTCGCGACGACGCAGTTACCTTCAGCTACGGGGCTTTGGCCAACCCCGGTTCGGACTTCCACCGAACTAAGTGAGCGCCCTCACGGGCGCACTCATCCCGGACTTGATCCGGGACCTCCCAAGCCCAGCATTGCCATCCTAGTAAAGATCCCGGATCAAGTCCGGGATGACAGAGACCAACCAGCCAACCGCCCTTCCTTGCCTTCCCGCCTTCATCAACCCACAATAGAGGGCTTACCAAGCTGCCACCGATAACAAAGAGCTGCCATGTTTGCCAGACCCCTGCTGTTTGCCTTGCTGTTGACCCCATTTGCCGCCTGGGCCGCCGCGCCTGAACTGACCATCGAGCGCATCTTCGCCAGCCCGGACCTGTCCGGTCCCACGCTGCGTCAGGCCGAACTATCGCCTGCCGGTGACCGGGTGACCTTTGTCCGTGCCCGCGATGACGACCGCGATCTGATGGACCTTTGGGAATATCACATTGCCGACGATGAGACCCGCCGCCTGGTGGCTGCCGACGAGGTCGTTGCCGATGAAGGCGAGCTTTCCGCAGAAGAACAGGCACGTCGCGAACGGGCCCGCATTGCCAGCCTGCGCGGTATCGTTGAATACCGCTGGTCCACCGATGGCCGCTTCCTGCTGTTCCCGTTGGGCGGCAACATTTACGTCCTTGACATGGAGGCCGATGAGCGCCAGGTGCGCCAGGTTACCGACAGCCAAGCCTTCGACACCGACCCGCGCATTTCTCCCGATGGGAGTCATGTTGGCTTCGTCCGCAATCAGAACCTGTGGATCGCCGATCTGGACGACGGCCAGGAACGCGCTCTGACCGAAGACGGCGGCGGCGTGATTTCCAATGGCATGGCTGAATTCATCGCCCAGGAAGAAATGGGCCGCAACACCGGCTACTGGTGGTCGCCGGACGGCCGTCACATCGCCTTTCTACGTGTTGATGAAAGCCCGATCGACATCAGCCTGCGCTATGAAATCTCGGGCGGCAGCATCGAGATCATCGAGCAGCGCTACCCCTACACCGGCACCCCCAACGTCACCTACCGCCTTGGCGTGGTTGACATTGAAACATCCGAGACCCGTTGGCTGGACCTGGGCAACAACGAAGACATCTACATACCCCGAGTCGGATGGCTGCCGGATTCACAGCATCTGAGCTACCAGCGCCAGAGCCGGGATCAGAAAACCCTCGAACTGGTGGTTGCCGACCTGGCCGATCTTCAGCAGCGAGTGATCCTGACTGAAACCGAAAGAACCTGGATCAACCTCCACGACGACCTGTACTTTCTCAAGGACATGCCGGCCCTGATCTGGTCGTCCGAAAGAGACGGCTTCCGCCACCTGTATCTCTATGGCCTCGACGGCCAACTGATCCGACGCCTGACCGCCGGCAAGTGGGGCGTGGATGCACTAAAAGGGGTCGATGAGGAGCTCGGCCTGATTTACTTCACTGCGGCAGAAGTCTCAGCGCTCGAGAAACATCTTTATCGTCAATCGCTGGTAACCCGCTCGCCGGATATCGTCTCGCGCGTTTCGCGACGCAGCGGATGGCACAACATCCGCATGGACCGGGCCGCACGGGTTTACGTCGACACCTACTCGACCACCGACCAGCCGCCGCAACTGGCGCTGCACTCGGCCGACGGCGAGCGTATGGCCTGGCTGATCGAGAACCGCGTCACCGGCGACCACCCCTATGCCCCGTTTCGATCCGGCCATCGCCCGACCGAGTTCGGCACCCTGATCGGACCCGACGCCCAAACACTGCATTACCGCGTCATCCACCCGTCCGATTTTGATCCGCAGAAGCCCTACCCTGTATTCTTCCATGTCTACGGCGGCCCGACCCACCGCCTGACGACCAATAGCTGGACCCGGCGCGCACTGATCGACCAGTACATGGCCCGCCGCGGTTACATCGTCTTCAGCCTCGAGAACCGCGGCATCGTTCGCCAGGGCAAGCAGTTCCAGGACGCGGCCTATCTCAAGTTGGGCCGTATCGAAATGGCCGACCAGATGATCGGCATGGACTGGCTTCGAAGTCAGGACTACGTCGATCCTGACCGCATCGGCATCTTCGGCTGGAGCTACGGCGGTTACCTGGCCCTGATGGGTGCAGCCCAGTACCCGGGCGAATTCGCCGCTTCGGTCGCCGTCGCACCGGTCACCGACTGGGCCCTGTACGATACCCACTACACCGAACGCTACCTGGGCACGCCCCAGGAGCAGCCCGAGGCTTACGAAAAAGGCAACGTGTTGACTTATGCCAACCAGATTCGTGACCCGCTGCTGCTGATTCACCCGATGGCCGACGACAATGTCCTGTTCACCCACTCGACCCTGTTGATGCAACAACTGCAGGACAACGCCATCCCCTTCGACCTGATGACCTACCCCGGCGAAAAACACGCCATCGCTGGTTCCGGGCAACGAGTTCATGTCTACGAAATGATCAGCCGCTTCTTCGACCAGCACCTGCAACCGGAGAACTAACCGCGCAGACGTCAAAGTCAAAAGCTATTTAAACGCGAAGACGCAAAGACGCGAAGAAGAGCGAAAAGAAATGGGGTTTTTACGGCGGAGAGATGCCTTCACCTCCCCGCGGTCGCGCTTCTCGCGTTCGAAACAGCCGGTCCGTCGTTGCCGAATAACGCATTCCTTTTTATCTTTTCTTCGCGTCTTTGCGTCTTCGCGTTAAAACTGTCTTTTGCTTTTGATCTTTAGCTTTTGATCCTTCTTCGCGCTCTTCGCGTCTTCGCGGTTAGTCCGCTTTTGATTTTGATCTTGGCCCTGGTGTGCTTCGCGGTTAGGACTTTGGCGGTTTCTCTGATACGTACAGCATGATCGTGCCCTGGACAACCAC
>JBLRWT010000379.1:0-3040 GCA_047921095.1 Wenzhouxiangella sp.
CAGCCTTTTGATCGTCGGGGATGCGACCCCGACCTACGTTTCTTCCGTCTTCCGTCTTCCGTCTTCCGTCTTCCGTCTCCCGTCTCCCGTCTTCCCTTTCACCTTTCACCTTTTCCCCTATTTCACCGCCGCGACAGCGGCAAAATTGAAACACTGAAACCAGTCGATCACTTGTGAAAAGCCGGCGTCTTTCAGGCGCTGGTGGTGGGCTGCGCGGCTTTCGGGGACCAGGACGTTTTCCAGTGCCTGGCGTTTGCGGGCGATTTCAAGGTCGGAGTAGCCCTGGGCGCGCTTGAAGTCGTGGTGGTGGGTATCGAGCCACTGCTGGTTTTCCGAAGGCTCGAAGGCCAGCTTTTCGGCCAGCACCAGCACGCCGCCCGGTTTCAGGCCGGCCGCGATTTTTCTCATCAGGGCATCGCGCTTTGCCGGCTCGATGAATTGCAGGGTGAAGTACATCATCACCAGCGAGGCATTTTCGATCGGCTGCTCACAGGCATCACCAACAATGACGCTGACCGGAACGCGCGAGTTATCAGTGGCCATGATTTCCCGGCAACGCATGACCATCTCTGGTGAATTGTCCACGGCAATGATTTCGACGCCGTCGACCTGCACCGCCCGGCGGGCGGCCAGCGTGGCCGCTCCCAGCGAGCAACCGAGGTCGTAGATGCGGGAATCTGGCTG
Organism: Wenzhouxiangella sp.; assembly: GCA_047921095.1. GTDB lineage: Bacteria > Pseudomonadota > Gammaproteobacteria > Xanthomonadales > Wenzhouxiangellaceae > Wenzhouxiangella. Next base: position 685 of record JBLRWT010000379.1, read on the forward strand.
TACAGCGCGCGCGACGATCAACGGGGTCAATTCCAGCAACAGACGATAGCCTGGCACCGAGCGCTCGATCATGTCGGGGAAGACCCGCACCACGGCAGCAGAAAATTCGAACGGCGAGGCCGGGCCATCGCCGGCAGCAAAAATATCGTCGCGCTGGGTCATGAGCCTTGTTTTTGCACACCGATTCTGCCGATGGTGCTGGCGCCCGGGTCGGCCTGGCGCGCTACGGCCGGGGCCAGCAACGTACTCAAGGCGATCTCCGATTCAGGGGCATTGACCGAGTTGGTGCAAACCACCCGGGCCACGCCGGCATACTTGAGCAACTCGCGCGAGCGGTCGCCGAACAGGCCATGGACGACGACTACAACGGGAGCAGCGAGGCCAGCATCGGTCAGGTGGCGTGTCGCTTCGGCAACAGTCGCACCGGAGGAAATGATGTCATCGATCAATACCGGCGTATGGTCTTCGATGCCGGCCAGGTCAGGCAACTCGATGCTGACATCGCGGTCACCATGGCGCTTCTTGGTCATCACGCGCCAGGGCAGGTCATGTCGCTCGGCCACGGCTCGCACCCATTGCTCGCTTTCGCGATCCGGCCCGATCAGCACCGGCCGGGTCACGTTTTCGGCGATCCAGTCGGCGATTGACGGGGCTGACTGCACCACCTCCGATTCCAGGCTGTAGATTTCATCCAGGCTGGCATAGCGGTGCAGGTGAGGATCAACGGTGACCAGCCAGTCGAAATGATTGGACAGACAGCGGGCAAAGGTGCGAGAGCTCACCGCCTCGCCCGGTTTGAATCGATGATCCTGGCGCATATAGGCCAGGTAAGGCGCCACCAGCCCGACCCGGACGGCACCCAGGTCACGCGCCACATCGGCGGCGAACAGCAGCGGCGGCATTTTCTCGTCCGGCCGGTCCAGCGTGGCCACCAGGATCACGCTGGCGCCGGTGGGATCGGCGTGCAGTCGAAGATAACTCTCACCGTCGGGAAAGCGCCGATGCTCAAGATCAACCACCTCGGCATCCAGCAACGCCCCCAGTGCCCGGGTCAACGGCTCGTTACCGGGCAGGGCGGCGATGATCAAGCGGGTTGATTGCTGTTCATCCATGAATCGATTGTGACATGAAAAAGCCAAAGAGAACTAACCGAAAAGACCCCTGGGTTGCCGAAGGAAAAAGGCAGCACGGCATAGGCCAGTCAGCGCGCTTCCCCGGATACCAGGTCGGCAAAGCGCCGCATCAGCCGGGCGCCGTCGGGCGCGGACTTGATGGCGGCAAGCAGCGGCTCGGCGGCGATTCCCTCTCCGGAAAGGACGGAAGCACGGGCCTGAATATAGGCACGCATGATGTCCCGGTCGAATTCGGGATGGAACTGGACGCCCCAGCTTTTGCGTCCAAAGTACAGGCCATGATACGGATCGGCGGCGTTTGTCGCGATCACCTGGCTGTTGGGTGGCGCTTCGAGAACGACCTCCAGGTGCGTCACCTGGAATACCGTGGCCGGCCCCAATGGCCCCAGCAGACGGTCATCGGTGGCGAGGATATCCACCTGCCGGCTGCCCATCTGGCGTCCGGCAGGATTGGTTCCCACCTTGCCGCCCAATGCATGGGCAATCAGTTGATGGCCATAGCAGACGCCGAGCATCGGCAGGCCGTGCTCATGCGCGCCGCGCAGCCATTCAGCGGTGGCCTCTGACCAGGGATGGCGATGGGAGACCATGGCCGGTGAGCCGGTCACCAACACGCCATCGAGCGCATTGATATCGGTCGGCAGATCCTCGTCGTCGTGAACCGATACCACCCTGTAATCGAAACGCTTGGCACCCAGCGCATCAACGAACCACTGGTCGAAATCGCCAAATTGGCGCTGGATTACGGGCGGGGCGGCGCCGGTCTTGACGATCAGGAAAGTCTTCATGCTGCAATGATACGGTGCCCGGCCCGGGGCAGACCGTTATACTTGCAAACTTGCTCTCAAACGTTTGCCAAAACACTGTGAACTTTCAGGATTTCAAACGGACCCTGGATCAGTACTGGGCCGATCAGGGTTGTATCCTGACCGCGCCGCTGGATCTGGAAGTCGGCGCCGGCACGTTTCATCCGGCCACCTTTCTGCGCTCGATTGGCCCGGAGCCGTGGAACGCGGCCTATGTCCAACCTTGTCGGCGCCCCACCGATGGTCGCTACGGGGAAAATCCCAACCGGATGCAGCACTACTACCAGTACCAGGTGGTCATGAAGCCTTCACCTCTGAATTTCCAGGAGCTCTATCTCGGCTCACTGGATGCCGTTGGCCTGGATCCGAAGGTTCACGACATTCGCTTTGTCGAAGACAACTGGGAATCGCCCACAC
>JBLRWT010000380.1:0-3036 GCA_047921095.1 Wenzhouxiangella sp.
GTTTATACGGTATCGTCGAAAGCAGGGTATGCGAGCCAACACCATCAACCGCGATCTAGCGGTGGTGCGGCGCATTCTGACTCTTGCCGCCCGCTTGTGGCGGGACGAGTCCGGTTTGACCTGGCTCGAAACCGCTCCCCTGCTGCAAATGTTGGAGTGTGACGATGCCCGTAAGCCGTATCCCCTGTCGTGGGACGAGCAATCGAGGTTGTTTGCGCGGTTGCCTGGTCACCTAAGGGAAATGGCGTTGTTCAAGGTCAATACCGGAACGCGGGAGCAGGAAGTAGTGGGTTTGCGGTGGGAGTGTGTTAGACGACAATTACTTTGGCCGGTCAACGACAACTATTTTGGCCGGTTGCCACTAAGCTTGGCCGCTTGTTCATTGGACCCACAAAGGGGTTTTGGATGGCGGCCACCAAGCAACAGGTCAAAGTATTCATGGATAGCAGAGCAGCAGGCACAAACCAGGTGGCCGCGGCAGCGAAGGCCGGGATTTCTGAGCGCACAGCTCGTCGGATTGAGCGGGAAGGCACTGGTCGGGGGAGCAAGTCACGTCAGTGGCGAACGCGGAAAGACCCGTTTGCTGCGGTCTGGGATGAGGTCGCCGAGCAATTGGCGCTTGAGCCTTCGCTGCAGGCCCTGACCCTGCTGGAGTGGTTGCAAGAACAGCACCCCGGCGACTTTCCCGATCATCTGCTGCGCACCCTGCAGCGCCGAGTCAAAGCCTGGTGCGCCCTGCACGGGCCCGACAAGGAAGTCATGTTCCCGCAGACCCACTCACCCGGCCAGCGCGCCTTGTCGGATTTCACCAAGCTCAAGGACGCGGTGATCACCGTCGGCGGAGTGGCGCTGGTGCATTTGCTGTACCACTTCAGGCTCGCCTTCAGCGGCTGGTGCCATGCACGTGTAGTACTCGGCGGCGAGAGCTTCACGGCGTTGGCCGAAGGACTGACCGATTCCCTGGAGCAGCTCGGCGGCGTGCCGGCCGAACACCGCACCGACAGTCTATCGGCCGCCTACCGCAACCTGGATCCGGTGGCCCAAGAGGATGTGACCAAACGGTATCAGGCGCTGTGCCGACACTATGGAATCGACGCCTCGCGCAACAACCGGGGTCGCGGGCATGAGAACGGGTCCGTCGAGTCTCCGCATGGCCACCTCAAGCGCCGGATCCGGCAGCGGTTGGCATTGCGGGGCTCATCGGACTTCGACAGCGTCGAGGCCTACCAGGCGTTCATTCATTCCGTCACCGCTGGCATCAACCGGCGCAACGCCGATCGTATCCGAACCGAGCGCGAGCACCTGGCACCGCTACCCTTCCAAATCGGTGTGAGCTATACCGAAGCGATCGTGCGGGTCACCAGTTCCAGTACCTTCACCCTGCGTCGGGTGCTCTATTCGGTGCCGGCCCGGTTGATCAATGAGCGCCTGCGGATCCACCTGTACGATGACCGCCTTATCGTGCATCTCGGTGCCACCGAGCTGATGACTCTCAAACGGCTGCGTCCTGCCGCCGACGGGGCTCGGGTGCGTAACATCGATTACCGCCATGTCGTTGGCTGGCTGGTACGCAAGCCCCGCGCTCTGGCCAGCCTGGCCTTCCGTGATGAGCTTCTCCCCGACACAAATTGGCGGGCGATCTATCAGCAGCTACGGCAGGATCTGACGCTCGACGAGGCCTGTAAACGGGTGGTAGGCGGGCTAAAGCTGGCCGCCGACCAAGACTGCGCCGGTCCGATCGGAACCTGGTGGCTGGCTGCTTTGGAAGCCGGCAACAGCCCTACGCTGATTGAACTGCAGGACCGCTTTCGTACAAGCACCGGATCCCCGCCTGAGAATCAGGTCGTGGTCCAGCATACCCTGGCGTCCTACGACGGTCTGATCCGGGAGGCTTGTCATGGCTGATGCTGCCACCCTACCGATCCTGCTGCGTCAGCTGCGCCTCCCCACCATGGTGGCTTGCTGCGATGAGGTCATGGACCGTGCCGCTCAACACGGCTGGTCGCTGCAGCAGGCCTTGGCGACGCTATGCGAGTACGAACTGTCCGAGCGCGAACAGCGCCGCCTGCAGCGCCATCTTCACGAAGCCCGTCTCCCGGTCGGCAAAACGCTGACCACGTTCGACATGGCGACCCTCGACCCATCCCAGCGCCAGCGGCTGAACGCCCTGGCCAACGACCGCACCTGGATCGATCAGGCTGCCAACCTGCTACTGTTCGGCGCCTCCGGCCTGGGCAAGAGCCACATCGCCGCCGCTGTTGGCCATGCTCTAATCGAACAGGGGCTGCGGGTTCGCTACTATCCAGCATCCAGTCTGGTTCAGGAACTACAAACGGCCAAACAGGGCCTGTCGCTATCTGACGCCCTGACCAAGCTGGACAAGTACCGACTGCTGATCATTGACGACATCGGTTACGTCAAGCGGACCGAGGCCGAAACCTCCGTACTGTTCGAGCTGATCGCCCACCGCTATGAGTCCGGTAGTCTCCTGATCACCTCCAACCACCCGTTCAGTGCGTGGGATAGCATCTTCCCGGACAACATGATGGCCGTGGCCGCTGTTGACCGACTGGTTCACCACGCTGACATCATTGAACTGACCGGTGAGAGCTATCGGAAACGTGCTCAAGCCACTCGGAAAAAGGAGAAGTAGAACCAGACATCAAGGCAGGTCCGCAACACTCACCGACCGGCCAAAGTAATTGTCGCCAACCGGCCAAAGTAATTGACGTTAGACAGCCGCTGTTGGCGTTGTTCGTTTTTGTCGTGCTGCGCTCCGGCCCACTGGCGCCGGTGGCGGTCACCGTCGCTACCGTGGAGGCCCGCCCCATCAGTCCCGCCCACTTTGGTGTTGGCACCGTGGAAGCGCGCTTCACTTACCGAATTGGTCCCACATTTACCGGACGAGTAAAACGACTGGACGTGCATGTTGGTGACCGAGTGCGGGCCGGTCAACTGCTCGGTGAAATGGACCCCGTCGATCTGGACGACAGGATTCGTGCACAAGAGTCCGCACTGAAGCGCGCTCAGGCGAAT